>NZ_RZSW01000505.1:0-4619 GCF_003997375.1 Mesorhizobium sp. M5C.F.Ca.IN.020.29.1.1
GTGCTGGATGGGCTTGTGTCGGGCCTGCCGAACAAGACGATCGCATACGATCTAGGCATCAGCCCGCGCACGGTCGAGATCCATCGCGCCAACGTCATGAGCAAGATGGCCGCGAGCAGCCTGTCGCATCTCGTGCGCATGGCATTGATCGTGGAATCCAAACGTTAAGGCGAGTCACGGAGAGACATGCCGTTGTCTGCCGGGATCCTCTCAGGCAGCCAGTCGCGCCAGTGAGTCGGGTGGATGTCAACGCGTGCGCCAGTCGTGACGTTCTTCCAACCTTCCCGCCCCTTTGAGCAAGGGAAAACAAGCGCATGTTCGCCGTCCTCGTCGAGGACGGCGAGTTCGAGTTCACGACCGAACGGAGCGCTTGAGATTGGCTTCCACATCATCCCCTAATGATGTGAGGAAGCGGCAGGTCCCGCCTTGATCTGGATCATTTTCCAAGTGGGCGAGAGCCAAACAGCAACGTGCCCGTCAACACCTACTCATCTGGCCGTGTAGCCACCATCCACGAGATGATAGCTGCCAGTGATGAAGCTTGCGCCCCCGGAAAGGAGGAAGCACGTCAGTGCCGACACTTCGCTTGGACTTCCCAGGCGGCCGATTGGATGCAATGCGGCTAAATGTCCAATCGGTTCCGCATCCAAATTCTTCGTCAGCAGAGGCGTATCAATGAACGCCGGCCCAACGAACATTCTGCGCAGCATACTCTATGGCCGCGACGTTTGGTAAGTCCACGAGCGCATGTTTGGTCGCCACATAGGCGCAGGCATTTTGCCAACCGACCGAACCGAGGATGGATGACATGTTGACGATCGCGCCTCCCCCCAAATTTCAGCATGGCGGCGATCTCATATTTCAGCCCATAGAAGACGCCGTTGCGGTTAACGTCCATTCCTTTGCCAGTCACCGAGTGGATAACTGACCTTTGGCCTCACTAGGCCCGCCGATGCCGGCGTTGTTGACGGCGAGGTGCAGCCCACCGAACGTCTCAACCGCGAACGCAACCATCTGCTCGACCGAGTGCGCTTCTGCTAGGTCCACCTGATAGGCGCGCGTTGCCGGCCGCCCAGACGATCTGCGTCACCGTGCGCACTCTGGATGCCATGTCCAGATGCGCGGCGTGACTTGTGCCCCGCGTGAAGCCAGCTCAATTGCGATCGCAGCGCCGATACCAGACACGGCTCCGGTAACGATGGCGGTATTCCCTTCGGAGGCCTTCATATTGGTATTCCATTGTTTGCGTGCTTCTGGTGGAAGGCGGCGCATACCGGGAAATCGATCGCCATCAATCGCGCGAAATCATCTCTGGCCGTGAGGCCCAAGAGTGTCTCTAGCAACCGCACCACTGTTCTGATTGCGCCAAATCAATTTCACGAGCGTTTGTTGGGCGTCTACTTTGCACCCGGACTACCTGCGTTGCCAATCCCAACGGTCAAGGTCTTTGCAGGCTGCCAATATAGGCGATGATTGCCTCGATTTGGTCGGGGCTGGCAACCCACTCAGGCATATCCGGATGCCCGGTTGAGATGCCTTCGGCCAGTGCCTCCTCGAGATCAGTGAGCCGATAACGCTGCGAAAGTTTGCGAAGTTCAGGTGCGTCGGGATGGCTGCTCACGTCTGTTTGTCCAACCGCATGGCATCGCGCGCAATTGACTTCAATCAGTGCCCTTCCGTGCGCGATGGGATCGGCGCTCACCAACACGGTAGTTAGCCCAAGCACTACAGCGACAATTGCCGCGTGGGCAGAATACACCGAAAGACAAGTCACCCACTTCAAACTCATCGGGAATGCCTTTGCCCTCGAGTGTCTTTGGCCTTGATTCGATCAAAGTTCGTCAGGCCACCGTGCTTGCTGCCATGTCCTCAATCGTCGCCTCGGCTTGCCTGCGAACATGCGTCGCGATTTCCGAAGCAAGTCTGGAGCTAATCGAGGCTACCTTGCCGGCTTCCATTGCATATTCCGAGGTCGCGTTCTGAAGGAAGTTGCTGAGCACATCGAAAGCGTCGTTGAATTCGCTACCCGCGACGAGATCATCGACCATTTTGACATTCTGCTCGCAGCGGTGCTTCAGGAAAGATAGCGTCTCGACCTGATACCGCATCATTGCCTTGAGAGCGTGGGCCTGAAGGCCAGCTGCTGCGATGAGCAACTTCTGGCCATTCGTCGCTGTCGGCAAGGGCTGTAAGGCGAAGTGCGAGGACCCGGCATTGGTTTTCATGGCGATTACTCCCTGTGGGGCCGTCGTGAACCTAAATGTTTGCCAAACAACACTAGCGGCCGTCATCGACTGGTCGTTGATCGAGATCAACGACGCCCGGGACCCTGACACAAATACGGAAGCGACCAGCACTATTTGAGTTCATTCGTTTTTGACGCGCATCAAGGCCCTTGGCCCGTTTTCGTGGCCCTCTTGCGCCAAGCGCGAAGGAGCTTGGGTGATGGCTTTCAGGACGATTATGGTTCAGCTGGACATTGATGCCATCGCTGCACCGCGCGTAGCGTTCGCATGGGAGCTTGCAAAAATGCATGACGCCGATCTGATCGCCTTCTGCGCGGCTGAAGGGCATTTCGTTATGCCAAGGGGCATGGAGGACGGGGCTGCCGCACAGGCGATATGGCGCCAAGTCGATGAGATAGAAGGTCACTTGAATTGCCTGAAAGAGGAATTCCTCCGTACCGTCAACGGCAGCGACCGGGCCTCATGGCGGGGCGTAGTCGGCAATCCGACCCAGCAGCTTGCGCTCAACGCTCGGGCCTCCGATCTGATCGTTGTCGGGCCTCTAATGCAGGATTTCATGATCGACCATCACCGGACCGTGGATGCGGGCAGCCTGATTCTGTCCGCGGGCCGCCCCGTTCTTGTCGCGTCTGATACACTTGCGCCATTCAGGCCCGAGAGCATTCTGATTGCGTGGAGTGACACACGCGAGGCCAGGCGCGCCGTCGTTGACGCTCTGCCATTCCTGGTCGACGCTAGAGACGTGGTGATCGCCACCGTTGAAGGTGGTGGTGAGGTGACGTGCCGTGCCGGCGTGGAGGACGCGCAGCGTTTTCTGGCAAGTCACGGAGTGAAGGCACGATCCGAAGTGATGGATAGCCTCCGGTCAGCGCCGGCAGAAATTCTTCTTCAGATTGGGCAGCAGATTGCAGCTGATCTCATTGTTCTAGGTGGTTATGGTCATAGCCGGGCTCGGGAATGGGCTTTCGGAGGCGTGACACGCTCTGTCCTTCAGGCTGGATCTTTCCACCGACTTTTATCGAATTGAGATCGCGCGCGCCGGCGCCGCACCTATGTAGGTCACGGAAACTCGACCCATGTAAGAAGCCTCCAGATGCTTTCCAAAGCACGCCGAGTTGAACTGAGCGATATGAAACGACGACCGACAGGATAGCCGAGAAAAGAAAAACAGGAGATCCCACCGATGCTGATCCGCACACTTTCGGTCTTGGAATGCAGCAAAGTGCTGGCGAGCAATCGCGTAGGCCGGCTGGCATGTTCCAACGACGACCAGCCCTACGTCGTGCCATTCTACTATGCCCACGCAGACAATCATCTTTATGCGTTTTCCATGCCGGGCAAGAAAATCGACTGGATGCGTTCCAATCCGCTGGTGTGCGTCCAGATCGACGAACGCGGCCAGGGGCGGGGATGGAGAAGCGTGGTGGTCAATGGCCGCTTTGAAGAGCTGCCCGACCGGATCGGCTACAAGGCTCAACGCGACCATGCGTGGTCGGTGTTGAGCAAGCACTCTGACTGGTGGGAGCCTGGCGCACTCAAGCCGGTCACCCCCCCGGTGTCGGACAGCATACCCCACGTATTCTTCCGGATTCTCATAGAACAGGTGTCGGGCCGGGAAGCAAGCGAGTAGACTGTTCGGTAGTGTCTCAGTAGCGGCGGCAATGGCGGTGGAGGCGGTCCAATCCAAGACCCGCTGATCGCGGTGCTTATCCAGAAGCTACCGCAGAAGGGCCCGTATGATGCGGCTCAAAGGATCGCCTGGCTGAATTTGATGACCATGGCCTTTCAGTTGACCTATGGTCCGGTGGGCGACATAGAGATTCGGCTTAAATCGGACGGTGGGCGGTAAAGCTATTTCGCCCATCGTTTTGACGCCGCCTTGCGCGCGATCTCGGCGCGCCGCTCTGGCGTCATGTTGGCGGCGCGCTTCTTCCCGCCCTTCGAACCAAGCTCTTTGGCGGCGGCGCTTTTGCCATCGTCAATCACTTCGTCGGCTTCCTCGCCTGTGGCAATGCGCATGACGCGGACGGCATTGCCGATCACATCGGCGGGGCGCTTCTGGCCTTTAGGTCCGGTGGGCATCAGCTAACGGCCTTCATAGCGACAATCTTGTCGACTTCTTCGATGACATCGGAATAGTCCGTCCGATCTCCCGGATAGAAAATGCGGGTACCAGGATTTCTCGAAAACATATGTGTCGCGTTTTCGAGGTTGACGTAGACCGGCTCCTTCTTGTCGTCGCCCGCTGAAGTGAGTTTCACCCAAAAAGGCATGACTGGCTTCTCCTATGCTTTGCGCTAAGCATATAGGAGTTCGGCCCGATATGGGAAATGCATATTGCATTCCGGCAAATTTCAAACTGAGACACTACCG
>NZ_RZSW01000506.1:0-4617 GCF_003997375.1 Mesorhizobium sp. M5C.F.Ca.IN.020.29.1.1
GCCCGGTACATAGGTGTGCCGAATGAGGAACACGGAATTGGACGTGCGGTCGTGGATCAAGCCGCGCACCCCGAGCGTCATCGGCCGCCGCAGCACGAAATACAGATGAAACAGCCTTGCCCTGAGACCCGGCCAGCCGGCCTGGCGGAAAACTTGTTCCAGATCGGGCTGCGTCATCATCCACGAAACCGTGGGTGGAAAGCAGCGCGCGCGTCGCTTATGAAGAGGGGATGTTCAGGCTCGCGCATATTTCCGATATCCATCTGGGACCGCTTCCCGGTGTAACCTATCGCGATCTCGCCTCCAAGCGGGTGGTCGGTTACGTCAACTGGCAGCGCAATCGCCGCCGCCACATGCGCGATGCCGTCATCGACACGATCGTCGCCGATATCAAGGCGAGCGCACCGGATCACCTTGCTGTCACCGGTGATCTGGTCAATCTGGCGCTCGACGGCGAGATCGAGATGGGCAAGCACTGGCTGGAGACGCTGGGTTCTCCCGATGATGTGTCGGTTGTTCCAGGAAACCACGACGCCTATGTGCCTGGCGCCTTCGACAAGGCCTGCCGGTCGTGGACGGCATGGATGACCGGCGACGGCATCAATACGCCGATCGATCGCGACGCCTTTCCGTATCTGCGCGTGCGTCGCAACGTCGCGCTGATCGGTGTGACGACGGCGCGGGCCACGGCTCCGTTCATGGCCAACGGCTTCTTTCTGGAAGACCAGGCGGAAAGGCTGCGCGAAGTGCTCGATGCTACGGCCAAGCTCGGACTGTTCCGGGTGATCATGATCCACCATCCGCCAGTGCGCGGCGCCGTTTCGCAGCCCAAGCGGCTGTTCGGCATTGCCCGCTTCCACAAGGTCGTTCAGCGGCACGGGGCCGAGCTTGTGCTGCACGGCCATTCGCACGAGCCGACGCTGTTCTCCATCAAAGGGCGCGGCGCCAAAATTCCGGTGGTCGGCGTCGCCGCCGCAGGGCAGGCGCCAGGCGGCAGGCGTCCGGCGGCGCAATATAATCTGTTGGAGATCGATGGCGATAAGGACAATTGGCGGATCAGGCTGACGCGACGTGGCCTGACCGGCCCGGCCATCCCGCCTTCCGATCTGGAGATTCTCGAGCTTGGCGCGGACGCTATGGCCTAGAGCCTATTCCATCCCGATGGAATCGGGATGGGACTCTATCTTCTTGTTTGACCATGAGCTTTTCCGAAAACCGGATTCCACTATTGGCTACGCGGACCTTCGGTTCAGGGTCATGGTCTAAAAACCAGTCCCATCGCAACAAGGCGGTCCCAGAACAACACGATCGATACAGCCAGCCCGACCAGGGCGCCGGCGGCGATCAGGCCAAGACCGGAGAGAAACGCCGACCAACCCTTGCCGCGCCGCACGGATCGCAGTGGCGGCTCGGCTTCCGGGACCAAGGCACGTTTCAGGCTGGCGACAGCCTGCTCGACCCCGCCTTCCATCATTCGCTGGCGTTCGACGACGCGCTCCGCGACGTAGCGCGTCACCTGATCGGCAACCGGTTTCATCTCGGTTGATTCGGCGAGCACCATCCGGCCGATGCGTGTGTCCTTGAGGAAGCGATAGGTGCGGCGGTCGCGCCCCATGGCGACATGGCTGACGGCGTCGATCCATAGGCGCGGCTGCAGCCCGGACGAGACGGCGAAGTCGAAATTGTCCATGTCGGCGGGCACGTCTGCGAAGATGGGCGCGAGTTCGGCGGCAAGCAAATCGAGCCGCATGCGATGCGCCTCGCGCATGTCGACTACGACGTCGTCGCGGTCGGCGAAGGCGTTTTTCACGTCGCGTATGGCGTCGGACAGTTTTCGCGACTGATCGATCTGGGTGATATTCTCGCCTGCATCCTTCATCGGCGTTGCCTCGCGGGTTTGGTTAACACCGAATTAACACAGCCGTTGGCAAAATGCACTTGCGAGATCGATAAGCCGTTAAGCGGCTTACCAGACCAAAGCCAGCCCGAAGCCGCACATCAGTATTTGGCAGGCAGGGATCGATCCGCCGCGGCGGCGGATTTTGGACGACGCGGCCTGCTGCGGCGTTTCATGTTCCGGCGGACGATCTCGGCGATAAGACCGGGCGCTTCCTCGACCAGCATATGGCCGGCCTCCAACACGTGGTGCAGGTGGAAATGCGCCGGCAGACTATCGGCCTGTGTGAAGGGCAGCACCGCGTCATCTATCCCCCAAACCACCATCACCGGCATATCAAGTGTTTCGAGCCGTTCGCGCGAGATGACGCCCTGCCGATCACCCCTGGTCATAGAGGCCGCGATCTCGACCAGTTTCTGCAACTGGCCGAGACGCGCACGCATTTCGCCAAGCATATCCACGATGCGCTCCGAGGGCAGGCTTTGCGGTCCGGACATGGCGGCCAGGCAGGCGCGAATTTCACTCTTGCCGGCAGCGGCCGCGTAACGGCGCAACAGCGGCCCGTTGATCTCAGTCCCAAAACCGCCCGGCGCCAGGAGCGTCAGCGAGGCAATCCTTTCGGGCTCTGCCAATGCCATCAGCACTGCCGCCGCACCGCCCATCGAATGGCCGACGAGATGCACCCTCCTAATTCTGCGTGCGGCGAGGTCTGCAAGAACGGCCCGAGCGGCCGCCTTGGCCGGGCCACCACCCGGGAAATCGAGGGATAGCCCATGGCCCGGAAGATCATAGGCCAGCGTCCGTGAACCAAGTGCCAGTGTCGAAATCACCTCCTGCCAGTCGCCGTGACAACCGCCGAAGCCATGCAGGAAGACAACCGTCTTCGGGCCGGCGCCCCGTTCGGCAGCGTAAAGGGATGAAATCATGAATTTTATGGTTCTACTGCAAAATCAAACAGTACGCGAGGTTCCAGATTATGGCTCGACTGCGCCTTGTCCAAGCCGATGGCCAGTGAGTTCCCGCGATCAGCCGTGCGTTAGAAGCGCTAGCTGGCATTGCCGAGCCCGGCGGCACGCAAGGCCTCGACCAGCCGGTCGATCAGATCGGCGGGGTATCTCCGCTCGACAAAGGTTGCGCGCGGATCTGCAGCGAATTTCGGGAATTTGACAGTCATCTCGTCCGCGAGTTCGTGGGCCAGTTGATTGCGGCCGGCTGCCTTCGCGCCGATCAGCCGCGCAGCCAGATAGTGCGATTTCGTGGGCGTCGCTTGCAACGCATCACTGGCAAGCGCGGCCTTATTCATATCGCCCGCCATGAACTGCCCGACGAAAAGCCCGTAGTCCCACCAGGTCGGATGGGCGCTGGAAGTTTCGGCGGCGTGAGCTAGGATAGGTGTTCCCTCCCTATACCTGCCGGCAAAAATCAGCCCATAGGCGTAAGCTGCCGCCATGCTGAGGTCGTAAGGGTTGAGTTCGTAGGCCTTGTGCATCCAGCGGATCGATTCCTCCGAATTGCCGAGGCGGGAATTGAGATAGCCATAGGCACGGTGGGCATAGGGACTGGTCGGCCCCATCTGCACGGCGCGACGGGCAAGCGACATCGCCTGTTCGATCGTCGCGCCGGCCGGATAGGCGTAGTGATCTGTGGCCGCCTCGAGATGCAGGGTCGCGAGCTCCGAATAGACGAGTGACGATTTCGCATCCCGGTTGATCAGGTTTTCGAGACAGCGATAGGCAGCCTCATGGGTTTTGGCGCCCTGGTCGAGATAGTACTTGTCGTTGAGCAGCAGACATTCCGTCAGGCCGGTCTGAAGGCCGCTCTGTTCGATGTAGTTGTAGATCGTGCCAGAGGCGGGAGCGGCCGAACTCAAAATGCCGGCGACACTATCCTCGACGGTGGAGGGTGTGCTGTCGGCGGCAGTCAAGTTGCGTGACAGCAGGACCCGTCCGGTCGCCACGCTTTGAAGCTCCAGAGTGACATCGCCCGCCGTTGGTCCCGGCAAGACGTCGAATACGAAGCTGATTGCATCGGTGACCGGATCGGGCGGGCCGTCGGCGTCCCGACCGATGAAGTTGACCGTGTCGAAGCCGCTGAGGCCGGCGCGCAGCGATGCCGCGACGCGGGCAGCCTCGGCGCTGTTGGTTTTCACCGCAATGTAGACGAGCGGAAGGCTTTCAATCGGAGCCCATGGCGCAATGCTGCCGGTTGCCACCGCGTTTTCGATCGTCGAAGCGGCATCGCTTCCCGCCAGCAATGCGCCGCTTCCCTGGCGAAGGATCAGCACGCCCAGCATGGCGATGACCAGAGCGATCGCCAACCAGAAGAACTGGAGATGGCGCAGCAGCGACGGCGGCGGCTCGCGAACGACAGGGGACATCAACGATACGGCAGGTGCGGCCATGCGGGGCTCTTCGAGCGACCCCGACAAGGTGGCAGCCGCCTCGGTGTGTTCCTTCGGCGCCGGCTCGGCCGGCAGGCGGATCGCGTTGAGTTCATAGGATGGAACATAGCCGCCACGCGGAATGGCGATGCGGATCGGCTCGGCAACGCCCTCATTGGCGAAGTAATGCTGCAGAAGCTCGCGCAGCCTGCCCGCCTGCACCCGGACCACGGCGTCGGTCGACGGATCGAAATCGCCGTCCTTGCCGAAAACATCCATCGCGATGGAAAAGCCCTTGAGCTTGTCGGCTTCGCCTGCCTGCTCGCGCTCGACCAGATAG
>NZ_RZSW01000507.1:0-4615 GCF_003997375.1 Mesorhizobium sp. M5C.F.Ca.IN.020.29.1.1
GGCTATGCCGGGCGAGGGACCGTCGGCGAGAACCACCATGTCAGCCCGATCCATCCGGAATATTATCCGCTGCCCAAGAAGACGCGGGACGCGGCCGGCGCCAAGAAGCTGATGGCCGACGCGGGGCAGGCGGACTTCGAGCATGAGCTGATCACCGTCGAGGACGAGTGGCAGAAGAACACTGGCGATGCGATCGCCGGGCAGTTGCGCGATGCCGGCATCAAGGTGAAGCGAACGGTGCTACCGGGCTCGACCTTCTGGAATGACTGGACGAAATATCCTTATTCCATGACGATCTGGTACATGCGCCCGCTCGGGGTTCAGGTGCTGGCGCTCGGCTATCGCACCGGCGAGGCCTGGAATGAGACGGCGTATTCGAATCCCGATTTCGACGCCAAGCTCAAGCAGGCCCTCTCGCTCGTCGACGTGGAGAAGCGGCGCGAGGTGATGAAGGACATCGAGCAGATCCTGCAGGATTCGGGCGTCATCATTCAGCCGTTCTGGCAGAAGCTGTACAGCCACATGGACAAGAAGGTGAAGAATTACGCTGTCCACCAGACTTTCGAGATGGATCTCCAGAACGTCTGGCTGGACGCCTGAGTTAACGCCCAAGAGGATTTCATGGGCCGCAAAAAATCCGGGATGCAGGATTCGTGGTATTGAACGGTTCCCACCACGAAAACCTGGAGATTATCGGATGAGACTGACTGTGCTTGCCGCCGCTCTCTCGATCGCAGCGCCTGCGGCCGCTCTGGCCGGGCCGGCAGCCAATGCGGTTAAGTTCTTCTACATGCCCGAGGTCAAATTCGAGCCCGACGCGAAATACCGCGACCGTTTCACCGAGCCGGTGACCAAGTTGTTCGACCTCAACGACCAGGCACAGAAGAAGAAGCCGGACGAGGTGCCTTGCATCGACTTCGCCCCCGGTCTCGACGCGCAGGACTATGACGAGGACACAGTCGCCAAGACACTGAAGCTGTCTGAAGCAGTGGATGGCGACAGCGCCAGCGTGACAGTGACGTTCAACCTTTTCCCGGAAGGCGATGACTCCAAACGCGAAATGGTCTGGTCGCTGAAGAAGATTGACGGCAAATGGAAGGTCGCCGACATCACCTCGAAGACCAGTGGCTGGACACTGAGTGCGCTCGAGTGCCTGGCTGGCCAGACTCCGGAGTGATGCTATGGCCCGCGCCCTGGCCCTGGCGACTGTGTGCCTGCTGGCAGCGGGGTTGAGCAGCACCGCCGCTCAGGGCCTGTTCGGCGCGCCGCCCGCAAATGCGCCGGCCGATAATGCTGCAACTTCGCCGACCGCGTCCCAGCCCAGTGATAGCGCCCCGGCAGCGCCGGTGCGGCTGGGTTCGCCAACGGCGGTGGTGAAACCGTTCTACGAGCATGTCGGGCTCGAGCTCGATCCGGCCCAGCGCAGCCACTTCGCCGATCCCGCGAAGTCGGTGCTCGACAAGAGCGATGCGCTGCGGAAATCGGGGCAGGGCGAATGCCTCGATCCCAACATGGCGCTGGACAATGCGGAATACGACAAGACCGAAATCGATAAGAGCCTGAAGACCATTGAAGCGGTCAAGGGCGACGAAGCCAAGGTGGTCGTCGCCTTCGTCGTCGCCGGCAATCCGCACCGGCTGGAGTGGAAATTCAGGAAAGTCGACGGCGACTGGAAGGTATCAGACCTTCTGTCGGTGACCGGCGAATGGGCGCTCAGCCAGTACCAATGCGAGTAGGCAGACGATGAGGATCACCAACATCCGCGTCACCCATGTCAACGTTCCGCTAGACGCCCCATTCTGGTGGACGGCCGGACTTTATGGCGGCGCCTCGAAGTCGATCATCGAGGTCGAGACGGACGAAGGGGTAGTCGGACTAGGCGAGGCGCCGTGGTGGCATTTCGGCGAGGTAGTCAAGGCCGAGATCGCGCCAGCGCTGATTGGCGCCGATCCGCTCGACATTGCCGACTGCGAGGCGCGCTGCGTGCCGCCCTGGCAGATTACCGCCAACACCGGCGAGAATGCCGCATCCGTGGCGTTCGGAGCCGCCGAGCTGGCGCTGTGGGACATCAGAGGCAAGGTCTTCGGCATGCCGCTCTACAAAGTCCTCGGCGGCGCGGTGCGCAAGGACATTCCGTTTTCGGAATATTTTTCGTTTCGCGCCGCGCAGAATGGAGCGGGCGGCGAGATGACGTCCGAAGCGATCGTCGAGTACTGCCTAAAGATGCGCGAGGAGCATGGCTCGACCATCTTCGAGGGCAAGCTGATCATGGGCGATCCCGAGCTCGAGATCAGGACCGTGCGCATGCTGCGCGAGGCGCTTGGCGATAAGGCGCAGATCAAACTCGATTCCAACATGCAGTGGTCGCTGACCACGGCGCGCTGGGTGCTGCGCGAGATCGAGCCGTTCAACATCCGCAATTATGAGGATCCGGTCGCGACCTTCGAGGAGATGGCGGCGCTGCGCCAGCATTCGCGCATTCCGTTCTCCACGCACATCCCGGATCTCAGACGGGCCGTCGCGCTTGGCGCGCCGGATTACTTCGTCTGCAATTTCGCAGCACTCGGCGGCTTGTCGAAAACCCTGAAGTTCATTGCCGCCTGTGAGGCGATGGGCAAGGGTTTTTGGTGCTATTCCAACGACCTCGGCATCATGACATCAGCCTATCTGCATGTCGTGGCGGCGACGCCATGGATTACCGAAGCATCGCAATCGCTGTTTCGCTGGCAGATCGGCGACGTTATCAAGGACGGTCCGTTCCGGCAGGTGGGCAACACGGTGCGTGTGCCGGAGGGCAACGGATTGGGCGTTGAGCTTGACCCCGCTGCGATGAAGCGCTGGGCGGGGCACTTCGCCGAGCATGGGCCGATGGGCCATTTCAGCGACCCGAACAATCCTGGCCGCTACCGGCGGCTGCCGCTCAACTGATGCAGCGTATTTTCCGTAGAAACTCAGGCTCAGCCGCGCCCGCGATAGGGTGCGACGCCGGTGTCGGGCAGCCAGGCGCCTTCAGGCGGCGCGCCGGTCTGCCAGAACACATCGATCGGAATGCCGCCGCGCGGATACCAGTAGCCGCCAATGCGCAACCACAGCGGTTTGGTCGCGGCGATGATGCGGCGGCCGATCATGACGGTGCACTCTTCATGAAAGGCGCCGTGGTTGCGAAACGAGGTCATGAACAGCTTGAGCGACTTCGATTCCACCAGCAGCGTATCGGGTGCATAGTCGATAACGATATGGGCGAAGTCCGGCTGGCCGGTGACCGGGCAAAGCGACGTGAATTCCGGGCAGGTGAAGCGGACGATGGCCGGGGGCCCGTCGCCGCGCGAAAACGGCACGGTCTCCAGGACTGCCGCCTCAGGGCTCTGTGGCGTCTCGACGTTGGTGCCGAGCTGGGTAAGGTTTTTCGTATCGGTCATGGGCGGGTTCCCTACTGCATGTCGCCCAAAGCCTGCCCACGGGCCAGACCCGATGGTGCGCAGCGGTTTTGGACAACGAGCGTAAAAACAAAAATTTGCCGCTCTTTAGCACAATCTGAAACAGTGGGAAGACGATGACCACCAACGATCCGCTTCTCCGGCCCTATCAGCTCAAACATTTGACTCTGAAGAACCGGGTCATGTCGACCAGCCATGAGCCGGCCTATTCCGAGGACGGCATGCCGAAAGAGCGCTACCGGCTCTACCACGCCGAAAAGGCCAAAGGCGGCATGGCGCTGACCATGACCGCCGGTTCGGCGATCGTCTCGCGCGACAGCCCGGCCGCCTTCGGCAACCTGCATGTCTATGACGACCGCATCGTGCCGTGGCTCACCGAACTCGCCGATGCCTGCCACGAGCATGACTGCAAGGTGATGATCCAGATCACCCATCTCGGCCGCCGCACCGGCTGGAACAAGGCCGACTGGCTTCCGGTGCTGTCCGCCTCGCCGGTGCGCGAGCCGGCGCACCGCGCCTTCCCAAAGGCGATCGAGGACTGGGATATAGAGCGCATCGTCGCCGACTACGCCGCCGCCGCCCAGCGCTGCCAGGCCGCCGGCCTCGACGGCATCGAGTTCGAGGCCTATGGCCACCTGATGGACGGCTTCTGGTCGCCCGCCACCAACCAGCGCGACGACGATTTCGGCGGCTCGCTAGACAACCGCTTGCGCTTCACCGGCATGGTGCTCGACGCGGTGCGGGCAGCGGTCGGCGACAAATTCGTCGTCGGCATTCGCATGGTCGCCGACGAGGATTTTGAGAAGGGCCTGTCGAAGCAGGAAGGCGTCGAGATCGCTAGGCGGCTGGCCGGCTCCGGCAAGGTCGATTTCCTCAACATCATCCGCGGCTCGATCGAAACCGATGCCGCGCTGACCAGGGTCATCCCGGTGACCGGCATGCGCTCGTCGCCGCATCTCGACTTCGCCGGTGAGGTCAGGGCGGCGACGAAATTCCCGACCTTCCATGCGGCGCGGATTGCCGATGTCGCCACCGCGCGTCACGCCATCGCCACCGGCAAGCTCGACATGGTCGGCATGACCCGCGCCCACATCGCCGATCCGCACATCGTTCGGAAAGTGATGGAGGGCCGCGAGCACGAGATCCGCCCTTGCGTCGGCGCCACTTACTGCCTCGAC
>NZ_RZSW01000508.1:0-4615 GCF_003997375.1 Mesorhizobium sp. M5C.F.Ca.IN.020.29.1.1
GTTCATAGTGGCAGTACCGGCGCCGGTGCTCACCTCCGCGCGCTGCATGGTGTCCCGGGTTTTCATCGTCATCCCGGCCGTCGAGTGTGTGGCGCTGGTAAAAGCCGCCAGTTCGGTGTCATAGACGCCGGTGAACTTGCTGTCTTTGATCGAGAATTGTATGCTCTGCGGGCCTTCCGGCCCCATGAACTCGAAGGACCCGCTTGGCGACAAATCCGCAGAGACGTTCCACGTCCCGTTGCTGCTTGGCTTGACGAGGAATGCGTAGGGGCTGAAGTCGAACTTGAAGGAATGCTGCGTCGCCAACAGGTTCACGACAGGTTTGAAGTCGACGGCGAGTTTGTAAGCGTCGCCTTCCACGGAAACCTTCAGGAAACCGCTGTCGATCGCCTTGCTGCCGATGTAGCGAGACAGATTTTCGGAGAGCTGCTTCGCACCCTCGCCATCGACGGTCTGGCCGAAGGCAGGCGCGCTGAGCGCGAGAACAAAGACGGCCGGCAGAACACGGTTCACGCAGAATCTCCGTTGCTATTCTTCTGGTAAAAAACTCCAATCGTAACCGTAAGCCGAAACGGGTAAGGTGCAATCCCTCCTGAGCGCTAGGTCCCGGCCACCGTTCATGAAGCAGCGGCGCGGCGCGACGTGGTTGATGCAATGCGCCCTGCCCGATCGCGGTGTTCGCCAGCATCGACGATGCATCAGCCTGTCGCCCCAGCAAGAGCTCGCGTCATCGGAGCTTCACATCGCCTTCTTCGGCGTGACGACGCAAGCGGCGCGGGCATTGAGCAGGCCCCAACCGAAGACGGCGTCCTTGCCGGGCGCGCCGAGATCTTCCGCCGACTTGCCGAGCGCATCATGAATGTCGGCTGCGGTGGCGCTGCTGTTTGCCGACTTCATCAACGCCGCTGCGGCGGCAACAAACGGCGTCGCGAAGGAGGTACCGGTCTTCGGCCGTGCGCCGCTGACCGACGCGGCCGTCCATACTTCGACGCCGGGGGCGGCCAGGTCGATATGCTCGCCGCGGCCGGCACGCCTGTAGGGGCGTTTCATGCGGTCCACCGCCGTCACCGCGATCACTTCCGCGTAGGCCGCCGGATAGGCAGGTCCGGCCTTGGGACCTCCATTGCCGGCAGCGGCGACGATCACCATGCCGCCTTCGGAAAGTTTTCGGACAAACTGCTCGAGAAGAGCATTCGCAGGACCCGACAGGCTCATATTCGTCACCTGCACGCCGCGCACGGAAAGAAGATCGAGTGCGCGAAGAAGATCATAGACGTCCGAGCGGTCATCCTGGCGATCGCCCCGGTGAAACGCATCGACCGCGATGAGCCTAGCGTGCGGCAGGAGGCCCGGGGTACGGCTGTCGGCGCCGCCGACGAGCAGCGCCGCGACGGCGGTGCCGTGCTGGCGGCCGGACTCGGGAAAGCCGTGGTCCGAAAGGCGAAGAACTTCGACCCGGCCATTCGCGAAGGCGGCATGCGCAGGATTGATCGCCGTGTCGATGAGGCCGATCGTGACATTGCCACCGCAACCGGCTGGAAGACCGGTATTAGCCGGCCAGCCGATCAGGCCTGCGGCGGCGCAGTGGGATCCGGCACATTCGGCTTCTTGTCCGGGCCGGTAGTAATGCACGAAATCCGCTGTCGACTGCGGAGCGGCGTCGATGACAAGATCGCGCGCAGCCTCCGGCGGCATGTTGGGCGGTATGCGCAGCCGGACCAGCTCCGACCCCAGAAGCTGGATGTCGGTGCGGTCAAGGACGGTGAAGCCCGTTGCCTGAAGCCGACCGATTTCAGCCGAACTCAGCCCGGTCGCTACGATCTGGTCCGGTGCCCGAGACGGCAAAGGGAGGGCGGGCCGTTGCGCGCGCCTGCCGCCGCGTCTTGGCGGACGCGGAAGAAACCGATCGGTCAGCGTGCGAAACAGATTCGTTCCGGTCGACCGGCGGGGAATCGCTCCCGATCCACCAGACGACGAGCCGGATTGACCGCCGCCACCGTCATCACCACCACCATCGTCACCACCACCACCACCGTCATCATCGGCGAACGCCGATTTTGGTCCGAACTCTCCGAGCACCAGCAGGCCGCCCGTCGGATGAAGATCGACCATTAACGCGACGGCTACCCAGAATGGCAGCAGGGCTCTTGGTCTCAGCCAGGCGGTGGCCCCCATATCTCCCTCACATTTCCGCCGTTGCCGATTTTCAACATCGCGAGGCTAGCGGACCTATCCGACAATAAGCTAGCTTTGCGAGGAAACGGGTGCGGGACCGCTTTATTCCAAAATAACTTGGAGCAACATGCCGGAAAAAACCGACCGCGTCCAAGACCAGCTTGTCGTTTTTCTCCCGAATCTCCGCCGGTTCGCGATTGCGCTCTGCCGGTCCCGCGATATTGCGGACGATCTCGTTCAGCGAGCCTGCGAACGGGCGCTCGCCAACGAGCAGCGTTTCGAGCAAGGAACGCGCTTCGACGCGTGGATGTTCAAAATTCTCCGAAATCTGTGGATCGATGACATCCGCAGGCGCAAGGTCGCCGGCCCGCAGGACGATGTCGACGAGTGCCATGACATCGCCGGCATTTCCGGTGAGCGCGAGATGGAGGCGCGGCTGGCGCTGAACAGCGTGGCGCAAGCCATTGGCGAACTTGCCGGCGATCAGCGCGACGTGCTGCTTCTCGTCTGTGTCGAAGAGCTTTCCTACAAGGAAGCCGCGGAAGTCCTTGCCGTGCCGATCGGGACGGTGATGAGCAGACTGGCCCGGGCGAGAAAGAATCTGGCGGAGGCGACGGGAATATCCATGGCTCCCACCCGTTCTGCGGTCACAAAAGGGGCTAGCAAATGACCGAAGAGACGTTTTCGGACGAGATCCTGATGCGGTTCGCCGATGGTGAGCTTGATCCGGAGACGGTCGCCAGGATCGAGCAGGCGATGGAGATCGATGACCGTCTGGTTACTAGGGTTGCCATGTTCATCGAAACCAGAGCGCAGGCGCAGGCCGCGCTGAAGCCGCTGCTCGACGAGCCGGTTCCCGAAAAACTTGTGGCCGCCGTTGAGCAAATGATCGAGGCCAGGCGCGCCGTCGAGAAGGCGGCATCCGTATTGCCCTTCGGCGGCGGGCGCATAGCGGCGCCTCCATCGAGGTCTCACTGGAGGCTGCCGATTGCCGCCTCTCTCGTGGCGGCCGTCGTCGGCGCGCTCACCGGGTATTGGGCAGCAGGTACCAACGAACGCAGGCAGGGCGGGCTATGGGTTGCCGGCGTCATTAGGCCGGCCCTGGCCCAAGCCCTTGAAACGGTCGAGTCCGGCAAGGAAATCAGGCTCGCCGGGATCAGTGACCGATTCCGGGCAATCGCTACCTTTCGCAACAATTCGCAGGATTTGTGCCGAGAATTCGAGGTTGACTCGCAGGACCGCTCCACGGTGGTGTCGGTCGCCTGCCGTTCCGGCGACGAATGGCGCGTCAGCTTCGCGGTCGTGGCCCCCGGCGACGCCGGAGGCTATGCCCCGGCCTCGTCGACCGAAGCCCTCGACGCCTATCTTTCGGCGATCGAAGCGGGCGCTCCGATGTCAGCCGAGGAGGAAGTCCAAGCGTTGACCGAGGTCCGTCGGGAGGACCGGAAGTGAAGCTGCAACGGCCCCCGTTCTCTAAATGGAATCCGGCTTTCTCTGAATGGAATAAAGCCGGCAATCGCCCGTTACTCCGCCGGACCGCAACTGCCGGTCCAGTCTGAAACAAGGAGTAACTACCATGACAAGACACAGGAAACTCAAGTCGACACTGGTCGCAGGAATGGCAGCGCTCGCGAGCACCGCGGCGCAGGCGAAGGAATATCCCGCGGCGTCACCGGAAACCGAGGGTCCGCCGGCCGCAATGACCAGCCAAAGCGAAGGTGCCTTCATCGTCGCGGGCAACAGTTCGTCAAATTCGAGCTCCAATTCGTCGTCCAACGGTTCATCGAATTCCAGCTCCAACTCGTCGAGCAATTCGAGTTCGAACTCCAGCTCCAATTCGTCGAGCAACTCGAATTCGAACTCATCGTCGAACAGCTCCTCCAATTCGAACTCGAACAGTTCGGATCGCGGTCCGCGCAACTGGCGGTTCCGCTAGCAATTCACAAAGAAACGGGGCCTAGCGGCCCCGTTTCGCATTCTTCTCCGCAAAAAAAGTCTAGCGGGCCGCGCGGGCCCATTTGCGATACCAGCCTTCGCCCGCAATCGTGTTGCGATAGACAGTTTCGCGCTCCGTCGCCTCGGCTCCGGTCTCCGCCCGGATTTCTGCCTTGAGTGCGGCATCTTCGCGGCGAACCGGTATGACCTGGACGAGCGGCGTGCCCTTTTCGATGACGTAGAGGCCGTCGGGCGCGGTCGCGAAAAACGGAAAATGGATGTCGGCTGCGTACCTATCGGTGTCGACGATGCCGGCGACGCATTCGAAAGGCTGAGTCGGCCTGTTGAGCGGCGGCAGGAACAAACAACTCCAGCCCGGCGGGGTCCGTATCGACCAGTAATTGTGAAATTTACATGTTTTCTCTGGTTCCTTCTTTTTGCAGGCTCCCTTCTGTGCTCCCTTCTGGCTTCTCCTCCCCCTGTCGAACTCACAGCCGGCATCCAC
>NZ_RZSW01000509.1:0-4614 GCF_003997375.1 Mesorhizobium sp. M5C.F.Ca.IN.020.29.1.1
CGGCGCAGCGCCGCCACCAGAAGGTGATCGAGGAAGCCCCTGCCCCCGGCATGACGCCGGCATTGCGCAAGGCGATGACGGAGGCAGCGGTGAAGGCCGCCAAGGCGATCAACTATTCCGGCGCCGGCACGATTGAGTTTATCGTCGATGCCTCGCAAGGGCTGAAGGCCGACCGCTTCTGGTTCATGGAAATGAACACCCGCCTGCAGGTCGAGCACCCCGTCACCGAAATGGTCACAGGCATCGACCTGGTCGAATGGCAGTTGCGGGTAGCGTCCGGCGAGAAGCTGCCGAAGACGCAGAGCGAGATCACGTTCTCCGGCCATGCCTTCGAAGCGCGCATCTATGCCGAGGACGCGGCAAAGGGTTTTTTGCCGGCGACGGGCACGTTGCATCACCTGAAATTTCCGGATTCCGCGCCCGAGGGCGCCAGCATGCGGATCGAGACCGGCGTGCGGGCCGGCGATGCCATCTCGCCCTTCTACGATCCAATGATCGCCAAGCTGATCGTGCACGGCAAGAGCAGGCAGGCGGCACTCGAAGCGCTGGGCATAGCCCTTTCGCAGACCGAGATCGCGGGCTCGACTGTCAACACCGCCTTTCTCGCTGCTCTTGCCGCTGATGCGGACTTTTCGGCAGGCGATGTCGATACCGGCCTGATCGGCAGGCATCAGCAAGCGCTGACCGCAGTCCCGCCGCCGAGCAGCGAGATCGTCGCCGCAGCCGCATTTGCGGCGTCCGGCGCCGGGACTCAGGCGCCGTCCAACGATCCGTGGTCGTCGCTTGCCGGTTATTCGCATTTCCACACTGTTCCGCGGCGCACGCGGCTACGATACGGCGATGATGAGATAGTCGCGCTTGTGTCGGTGCGGCCGGACAAGCGCTTCCAAGTGGCACTGGACGCACCTTATGACAGCGCCAGTCCGCTCGATCTTCGCGCCGCCCCTCGCCTCGCCCGCTGGCCAGGCCATGTCACTGTCTTTTCGGGCGCCATCGGCTACAGCTTCGCGGTGCCGGACCCGCTGGCGAGGGCCGACGAAATCGCTGCCGGCTCTGACAGCCTGCGCGCGCCGATGCCTGGCCTGGTCAAGCTGGTGCGCGCGGCAAGAGGCGAGGCCGTCATCAAGGGTCAGCCGCTGTTGATCCTGGAAGCGATGAAGATGGAGCACACGATTTCCGCGACTCATGACGGGACCATCGCCGAGATCGCAGCGGAAGGCGCACAAGTCACCGACGGGACCGTGCTGGTGCGTTTTGCCGAGGAAGCCCACGTCTGACCGCTGTTCCTTCATCCAAGAGGCGGCGTCGAAGACACGCGCCACAAACGCGTGCCCAAAATGAAAATGGCCGGGTCTGCCCCGGCCATCTCCGATTGTCGCCAGGCGCTAAAGCGCGTCTCATGCGACGCGCTTTAGTTCTTGTTTTATGGATGTCGTTATCGCAAAACCGCTGCGCACTTTTGCGCGACATGCATTACCCATTACGGCTGGATCGGCGCGTATTTGCCGTCGTGCCACTGGTTGATGTCGTAGCTGACGTTCTTGAGGTCGCCCTTTTCATCGAAAGTGACGGGCCGACGACGGTGCTGATCGGCTCGCCATTCTTCAGCGCTTCGGCAACCTTGGCCGGGTCGTCGCTGCCGGCGCGCCTGATACCCTCGGCAAAGGCCTGGATCACGGCATAGGAGAACAGCGTGAAGCCCTCGGGCACGAAGCCGCCCGCCTTGATCTTTTCGATGGCTTCCTTCGCTTCGGGCTTCGCCTGCGGATCCGACGGGAAGACAAACATGGTGCCTTCGCCGGCCGGACCGGCGACCTGCCAGAATTCCGGCGTGGCGATCGAGTCCGGCATGATCAGCTGATACTTCAGGTTCTGTTCCGCCGACTGGCGCAGGATGAGGCCGGCTTCGGGGTGGTAGCCGCCGAAATAGACTACATCCGCCTTCAGGTCCTTGAGCTTGGTGACAAGCGCCGCGTAGTCTTTTTCACCGGCGTTGATGCCCTCGTAAAGGATCTCTTTGAGACCGTTCTGGTTCATCGTTGCCTTGACGGCGTCGGCGACGCCCTGCCCATAGGCGCTCTTGTCGTGCATGATGACGACGTTCTTGCCGGCATATTTCTTGGCGATCCATGGACCGATGAAAGCGCCCTGCGCATCATCGCGCGTATAAAGGCGCATGATCGTCGGCCAGCCGGCTTTCGCGGCCGCGTCGGTCAGCTCTGGATTCGACGAAGCCGGGCTCATCATCAGCGTCCCGGCTTCGGCGTAGACGGCCGAGGCCGGAATGCTCGAGCCCGAGCAGGCATGCCCATCGACGAACTTGACACCGTTGGCAACGATGCGGTTGGCGACCGAAACCGCCTGTTTCGGATCGCACTGGTCATCCTGTACGTCGAGCTTGATCTGGCGGCCTTCGACACCTCCAGCCGCGTTGATCGCGTCGGCGGCGGCTTGCGCGCCCTGCTTGAACTGGTCGCCGATGGTGGCAAGCTGTCCGGTCATTGGTCCGACCACCGAAAAGGTGATGTCTTCGGCGAACGCAACCGGCGCGCTCATCATCAGGCCGATTATGGCCGCGCTCAAAATACCCAACTTTTTCATGGTGACACAACTCCTCCACTCTCGCGCGGGCCGCTCCGGCCGCGCTCTTCCAGAGTGGCCGGGAGAATCTCACCCTTCGCCAAGCCTGTCTAGGCGCATCGGCGGCACTCAATTGGGCCTGCAGCCTTTCTGTTTGATCATGATCTTTTCCAAAAACCGGTTTCCACTTTTTGGGATCATGGTCAGAAAACGCAAAAGCCGCGCCTGCCTTGTTCCGGCCGGTCGCGGCTTTGTCGATCGAACAATCCCGAACGCTCACGCGCCCGAAAACCGCTCGCCTTCCCTGTCCGTGGCGCAGCCTGGCCGAATCCGGCCTGCCGCGTTCTTGTCATTGTTGGCACGACCGTCTTGCGCGGCCTTGTTCTTGCCGGCCCGGCCGTTTTGCGCGGCCTCGACCTGAAGCGACCCTGTCGGTATCTCAGTGCCTGATGAACTCAGGGCCAACTTAGTGCATTGTCATCCATTCGCGGGCTTCGCGCAGAGCCCTGGCGATCTCGACCTTCGACATGGCGGCCGACAATTCCGAGCGCAGTTCCGCAGCGCGGACCGAACCCTTGATCGCAGCTATATTGAACCATTTGTGGGCGGCGACGACATCGGTCTCGCAATCGCGGCCAGTCGCATACATCATGCCCAGTTCGAAAAGAATGTCGGCCTGGGCAGTTGCCCCCATGGCGCCGAAGCCGGCTTCAGGCATTTCAAAACGTGCCATTTCAATCCCCTGTTCTAGCCCCTGTCAGGCTCCCGAGAGCTGCCTCGTTCTGTCCCTTGGTATCTGTTGATAAACCTTGGGGTGGCCGCTCTTTCGATGTTTTCGAGAATGAACCGGAGGCTTGAATCCGTCGTTAAGTGGCGTGCTTAATTTGAGGAAAACAAAGCTAAAACAAGAGGTAAACGCGAGAATTCGTTAAGGATGCGAAGCCAGCAATTTCGCCGGTTTGCACTAAATTTGACGAAAATTCGCGAGGCGAAGATCAAGACTCCGCTAACCACGGGAGACAAAGACGGAGTTGCGAACGTTTCACATCGATGAGACCGCTTCGGGCGACCAGAAAATCCTGAAGTCTTCCGCAGCGGCACCGCTTTTGTTTTGCCGGGACGTGAATTAGCTTACGTTTGCGTAAAAGGCAGACCGGCGGGCGGAACATCCGGCCGGATTTCCACAGGGAGGACAAACATGTTTCGCAACATCAGCATGGCCTTGGCGGCCACATTGATCATGGCCGGCACGGCTTGGGCCGATCCGATCGAGGGCAACTGGAAAACGCAGGCCGGCGCGACCGCCGCCATAGCCGGCGGCGGCGGGGCATTCTCCATCACGCTCAAATCAGGCAAATTTTCCGGCAAGCGCATTGGTTCGTTCAAGGTGTCCGGCGCCAACAAATATACCGGGACCATAACCGACCCGGAGACCGACAAGACCTATTCCGGCAAGGCCTCGGTCTCTGGCGCTTCGCTCAAAATGAGCGGCTGCGTGCTCGGCGGGCTGATTTGCAGGAGCCAGACCTGGCACAAGCTCTGACCGTTTTGACTGCCACAAATTGAAAACGGGGCCTTCGCGGCCCCGTTTTGTTTGCGCCGTCTGTTTGAGACACCGGATCGATCGGACGGGCCGCGCCTTCTGCGCCCTAGCTAACAGCAATTTTTGTGCATCCTTCGTCCCTGTCACCAAGATTTGGGGGGCAGCAAGACTGCGGCCGGACCGCGCCGTGGCGGCGGGCACTCAACACTCCGTCGATAAATTTGAACCGCAGATGAACGCCGGCATCAGAACCGGTTCAGTTGCATCAGGGCATTCTCATGCGTGTTGAAGGAGACCACGCAATGTTCGCCCGCCGCTTCACCATCGTCTGCCTGCTGATGAGCCTGTTCGGCATGTTGTTCGCCATCCTGGTTGCCGAGGCCGGCCGCCCGGCCCGCTCCTGGGACCAGGCCAATTCCTGCCGGTTCGGTTGCCCGAGCCACCTTCGCCATTGAAGCCGGCAAAAACCTTAGAGAGAAGCAACATACCAT
>NZ_RZSW01000050.1:0-5000 GCF_003997375.1 Mesorhizobium sp. M5C.F.Ca.IN.020.29.1.1
GGCAGGGATCGGCCTGCCGCGCCGCGGCAGGGAATCGGGACTCATTAATAGTTCCGGCGTGTGAATGCCAACGAAGATGCCCGTGAGCAGATCCGCCCATTTTCGCTGCCCGGCTTCGTCGGATATTTCGTCGTTGCGGATTTCGATCATCGCGCAGGGTAGCCCCCGCGGACGCGCGTGCCGTTCCAGCGTGAAATAGACGCGGTCGGCCGGCGAATAGGGTTCGTTGATGCCGACCGTGACGCCGGCGAGCCGCTGCAGCGCAGCGACAAGCGGCGCTGCCAGCCGGCGATCCTCGTCATGGATGATGCCGATGTGCCAGGGCCGGCTCATACCTTTGTAGACCGGGGTGAAGGAATGGATTGAAACCAGCCGCGTCTCCAGCCCGCGCGCCAGCCTTTTGTCGATGATACTCGCGACCGCATCATGGAAGGGTTGCCAGGACAGAGCGATGCGCGCGGCGCGCTGCTTTTCCGACAGGCCGGTATTGCCCGGAATGGCCGTGGTCTCGCTGACCGGCGGCACCAGGTCGGGCGCGTCCAGTGGCCGATTGCAGTCGATGACAAGGCGCGAAATGCGGGTCTCGACCAGCGTGGCGTCGAGCGCCTCGGCCATGCGGCGGGCGACCGGGAGCGCGCCCGGGTCCCAGGCGATGTGGCGGGAAAGCTCTCCGGCAGCAAGGCCGAGCGTTCCGAATTCTGGCGGCAGGAAGTTGGAGGCGTGATCGCAGGTCAGCACGAAAGGGCTCGATCCGCCAGGGTTCGTCACCCTCACGGTTTCAGGCGATGCAAGGCTGACGGGCCGTGCTGTCTCCATTGTTGTCAGTCCCCGGGGAGCGCTGTATCGTATATTACGTATTTTGTCTCATTGCGTCCCTGTGGATGATTTCATACAGTTTATCCGGCTTTGTCAAACGCGATTTCGGGTCAAATGCGATTTCGGCAAAACGGCCAGGGTGGGAAAAGATGATTTCGAGCATTGCCGAACTGATCTCGGACCGCATCGGCACGATGCCAGCGGGCGAGCGCCGCGCGGCGCAAACGCTGATCGCCAATTACCCGCTGATCGGCCTGAAGACGGTCGCCGAGTTCTCAGCTGCCGCCGGCGTTTCCTCGCCGACCATCCTGCGTTTCGTCGCCCGGCTCGGCTTGCAGAACTACCCGGAATTTCAGTCGGCGCTGCAGGACGAGCTGGCGGCGCAACTGCAGTCGCCGGCGTCACGGACGCTCAACCCATCGCCGAACGGCGGCGCAGTGTCGCCGATGCTGGAGGCGACGCTCGACAACATGCGCGAGACGTTCAGGCACCTGTCCGACAAACAGCTTGCCGACATCGTCGCAAAGCTTGCCGACCGGCGCGGCAAGACCTTCCTGATCGGTGGCCGCTTCACCGATCCACTGGCGCGCTACATGGCCGCCCACCTCGCCATCATCCAGCCCAATGTCTTTCACCTCGCCGGACAGGAAAGCGTCTGGCGCGACCGGCTGATCGACATGGGAAAGCGGGACGTGCTGGTGATCTTCGACATCAGGCGCTACCAGGACAGCTTGGTCCGTTTCGCCGAGACGGCGCATCAGCGCGGCGTGCAGATCGTGCTGTTCACCGACCAGTGGCTGTCGCCGATCGCCCGTTTCGCCCGCCATGTCATCGCCGGGCGCACCGCCGTGCCCTCGGCCTGGGACTCCTCGGCGGCCCTTTTTGTCGTTGCCGAAACGCTGATCGGCGCCGTCACCCGGCAGCTCGAGGCCGACGGCGCCAAACGCATCCGCGAGCTGGAAAGCCTGCGGTAGGGACGCGGCCTGAATTCGACCGCATGATCACTTCCGTGCCGGAGAAGGCGGCCAGCAGGCCGCAAACGCAAAACGGCCCGCACTGAGGCGGGCCGTTTTGGGTTTTGGTTGCGGGGACAGGATTTGAACCTGTGACCTTCAGGTTATGAGCCTGACGAGCTACCGGGCTGCTCCACCCCGCGTCAACTAGACGGCGAATGCCGGCCGGGCAGCCCGGACTTTTTGTTTTGTCCGTCCTCGAGGCCTTCGGCCTTTTGCGGGCGGACGGGGCGCTGCTCCACCCCGCGTCAACCTTTCAACAACGCCAACTGAAAGGGCCGCTTGCGCGGCCCGAGCTCCCGATTGGCGGGCCTGTTTGTAAGGAGAAGATTTGGATTCTTGCGACGTGCGCTTTGCAGACCTGGCAGCGACCTACTCTCCCGCGTCTTGAGACGAAGTACCATCAGCGCTGGAGCGTTTCACGGCCGAGTTCGGAATGGGATCGGGTGCAGCCGCTCCGCCATAACCACCAGGTCGGCAAAGCGCACGTTGCTCGAGAAGCTGTTTTTTTCGTGCCTGGCATCGCGGTTTTCGGACGCAGTCCGCAAGCGACCGCGCGTCCGAGCCTTTGCGAGGCCCTGCCCGGAGGCGTCGGCGAAGCCGACTGCCGCGAGGGCAAACAACCATCAGGCGACAATCCTTTGGATTGCGCCGACGACAATCCTTTGGATTGCGCTGGTGATGGGCATAAGTAATGAGAACGATCAAGCCGATCGAACTATTAGTACCGGTAAGCTTCAAGCGTTGCCGCTCTTCCACACCCGGCCTATCAACGTGGTCGTCTTCCACGGTTCTCAGGGAATACTCGTTTTAAGGTGGGTTTCCCGCTTAGATGCCTTCAGCGGTTATCCCGTCCGGATATAGCTACCCTGCTATGCGGCTGGCGCCACAACAGGTCCACCAGAGATCCGTCCATCCCGGTCCTCTCGTACTAGGGACAGATCCTTTCAATATTCCTACACCCACGGCAGATAGGGACCGAACTGTCTCACGACGTTCTGAACCCAACTCACGTACCGCTTTAAATGGCGAACAGCCATACCCTTGGGACCTGCTCCAGCCCCAGGATGCGATGAGTCGACATCGAGGTGCCAAACAACCCCGTCGATATGGACTCTTGGGGGTCATCAGCCTGTTATCCCCGGCGTACCTTTTATCCGTTGAGCGATGGCCCTTCCACGCGGGACCACCGGATCACTATGACCGACTTTCGTCTCTGCTCGACTTGTCAGTCTCGCAGTCAGGCAGGCTTATGCCATTGCACTCAGCGAACGATTTCCGACCGTTCTGAGCCCACCATCGCGCGCCTCCGTTACTCTTTAGGAGGCGACCGCCCCAGTCAAACTACCCACCATACATTGTCCCGGACCCGGATAACGGGCCGCGGTTAGACATCCATAGTGATAAGGGTGGTATTTCAAGGGTGGCTCCACCTGAGCTGGCGCCCAGGTTTCAAAGCCTACCACCTATCCTACACATGCCACTACGAATGCCAATGTAAAGCTATAGTAAAGGTGCACGGGGTCTTTCCGTCTAACCGCAGGAACCCCGCATCTTCACGGGGAATTCAATTTCACTGAGTCTATGCTGGAGACAGCGGGGAAGTCGTTACGCCATTCGTGCAGGTCGGAACTTACCCGACAAGGAATTTCGCTACCTTAGGACCGTTATAGTTACGGCCGCCGTTTACTGGGGCTTCGATTCAGAGCTTGCACCCCTCCTCTTAACCTTCCAGCACCGGGCAGGCGTCAGACCCTATACGTCGTCTTGCGACTTCGCAGAGCCCTGTGTTTTTGATAAACAGTCGCTACCCCCTGGTCTGTGCCACCCTCCTCCACTTGCGTGGAAAAGGGTCACGCTTCTTCCGAAGTTACGCGTGCAATTTGCCGAGTTCCTTCAGCATAGTTCTCTCAAGCGCCTTGGTATACTCTACCAGTCCACCAGTGTCGGTTTCGGGTACGGTCTATAAGGAGGAGCTATTTCCTGGAACCACGCAGCAGCCCTTTCAATCCGATAAGATTGGACTACCTCAATGATCCGTCACTTCCTCCAGGCCCACGAATATTAACGTGATTCCCATCGTCTACGCATTTCTGCCTCGACTTAGGGGCCGGCTAACCCTGCTCAGATTAGCTTTAAGCAGGAACCCTTGGACTTTCGGCGGGGGAGTCTCTCACTCCCCTTACGTTACTCATGTCAGCATTCGCACTTCTGATACCTCCACCACCCCTCACGGGTATGGCTTCATCAGCTTACAGAACGCTCCGCTACCGCAGCGTAATCCCGAAGGATTATCGCCACCCTAAGCTTCGGTGTATGGCTTTAGCCCCGTTACATTTTCGGCGCAAAGACCCTTATTTAGACCAGTGAGCTGTTACGCTTTCTTTAAATGATGGCTGCTTCTAAGCCAACATCCTGGTTGTTTTGGGATCCTCACATCCTTTCCCACTTAGCCATAACTTGGGGACCTTAGCTGTAGGTCAGGGTTGTTTCCCTTTTCACGACGGACGTTAGCACCCGCCGTGTGTCTGCCGACTAGTACTCCCAGGTATTCGGAGTTTGGTTAGGTTTGGTAATCCGGTGAGGACCCCTAGCCCATCCAGTGCTCTACCCCCTGGGGTATTCGGTCGACGCTCTACCTAAATAGATTTCGCGGAGAACCAGCTATTTCCGAGTTTGATTGGCCTTTCACCCCTAGCCACAAGTCATCCCGAACTATTGCAACAGTTATGGGTTCGGTCCTCCAGTAAGTGTTACCTTACCTTCAACCTGCTCATGGCTAGATCACTCGGTTTCGGGTCTAATGCGACGAACTGAACGCCCTGTTCAGACTCGCTTTCGCTGCGCCTACACCTAGCGGTTTAAGCTTGCTCGTCACACTAAGTCGCTGACCCATTATACAAAAGGTACGTGGTCACCCTTGCGGGCTCCCACTGTTTGTAGGCAATCGGTTTCAGGTACTCTTTCACTCCCCTTGTCGGGGTGCTTTTCACCTTTCCCTCACGGTACTAGTTCGCTATCGGTCATGCACGAGTACTTAGGCTTGGAGGGTGGTCCCCCCAATTTCAGACAGGATTTCACGTGTCCCGCCTTACTCGAGGACGATGATTTGCATTACGCGTACGGGGCTGTCACCCACTATGGCCCTACTTTCCAGAAGGTTCCGCTTGT
>NZ_RZSW01000050.1:10000-19677 GCF_003997375.1 Mesorhizobium sp. M5C.F.Ca.IN.020.29.1.1
AGACCTCCTACAATCACCAGAGCGCGTTTGCCAAAGGCATCGCGCCGGGCGTGCGCGTCCGCCAAGGCCAGACCATCGGCTTTCTCGGCCAGACCGGCCTCGCCACCGGTCCACATCTCCACTACGAGCTGATCGTCAACGGCACCAAGGTCGATCCGATGCGCGTTCGCCTGCCGGTCGGCAAGGTGCTGAAGGGCGACGACCTCGTCGCCTTCAAGCGCGAGCGCGGGCGCATCGATGATCTGCTCAAGCAGGAAGACAGTGATTCGCTGAAGGTCGCGAGCGCCAAGATCGAAGGCTGAGCTGACCTTGAAGCCTTCCGGGCTCCTCAGCTCTGCGGAGTCTCAGATACACGCGACCACGGCAGTCGTTCGCCGGAGACGGTCGTCCACGCCACGGTCGCCGAGAGCAGGCAAAGCAGCGCGGTCGCCAAGGCGACGGCTGCGAAAGCTGCATCGCTGGCGGCAAGCCTTGCTGCATCGAGATCCGGTGCCAGGCCCGCCGGCGCCGGTTCGCCGAAACCCGGAATGCCGGATGCGGCACCGCTATTCAGCACTGCCGCATAGACCCAGGCCGCCAGTGACCCCATCGCCGCCACTGCGATCAGGCCGCCAATGCGCGAGACGGCATTGTTGATTCCCGAAGCAGCACCCGTATCCTTGTCCTCGACTGCCGTCATCACCGCCGTCGACAGCGGCGACACGACCAGCGCCATGCCGAACCCCATCAGCGCCATCAGCGGAAACACTCCCCACCAGAAACTGTGGAGGCCGGCATAGGCCAGCAAGGCAAGCCCGGCAAAGCCGACAGCGACGACGAGACTGCCGCTGGCGATCGGAAAACGCGGGCCGATCCGGTCGGACCACTGGCCGACCGGCCCCGACAACAGGGCGATCAAGACCGACAGCGGCAGGAAGATGAAGCCGACCTCAGCCGCGCTCAGCCCCCATCCGGCGATCAGCAGCATCGGCAGATAGAACAGGTTGGCCGACAGTGCGAAATAGAGGAAGAAGGTCGCCACATTGGCGCCGGCGAAGGCGCCGACCCGAAACAGCGAGAGATCGATCATCGGTTCGCGCTGCCGGCGCTCGAAGACAATGAACATGATGAGCAGCAGCGCGCCGGCGGCGATGCTCGGGCCGGACATTTGCCCCTCGCCCTCTGCGCTCATCGAGGTCAAGCCGTAGGCAAGCGCTCCGAACGCCAAGATGGCGAGGGCAGCGCCGCCGAGATCGAGGCTGCGCTTTTCCGTCGGTGCGTCGGCCGGGACCTTGGCGAGCAGGAGGTAGATCGAGACAAGACCAAGCGGCAGATTGATCGCGAAGATCGCCCGCCAGATGCCGTCGTCGAAGGCCGACAAGACAACGCCGCCCAGCACCGGGCCAAGCGCCGTCGTCAGCGCCGAGGCCGCCGCCCAGATGCCGATCGCCCTGCCGCGCTCCTTCTTCGGATAGGCCTTGGCGATAATGGCGAGGCTGCCCGGCACCATGATGGCAGCACCGATGCCCTGAATGGCGCGAAACGCAATGAGCACCGGCGGGTTCGGCGCCACCGCGCAGGCAAGCGAGGCGGCAATGAACAGCGCGATGCCTGCCACAAAAGCATGCCGCAGGCCAAAACGGTCGCCGGCGGCGCCGCCGACAAGGATGAGTGCCGAAAGCGTCAGCGCATAGGAGTTTGAAATCCACTGCGCCTCGGCGAAACTGGCGCCAAGATCGACGCGGATCGCTGGTGTGGCGATGGCCAGGATCGAACCGTCGATGAAGCCGAGCGCCGAAGCCAGGATCGCCGCGATCAGCACGAAGCTGCGCCGCGATTGCGGGCAAAACGTATCGGCCGGCAGCGGCCTGGCCAGGGGGACGGCGTCGGCGCCGACTTCGCTTGGAGAACGCATTAAGCCTGCTTAGCCCTCCTATGCGCTGGCAACAACCGGCCAGAGGACTGCTGTCGTTGAAACCAGAACAGGATCGGCACTTCGATGCCGTTGGACCGCGGCTCCTTCACTGATTAATGCACGTGCCAAAAAAATCCTGCTTCCCGAGCCGCCCAGGGGTGTGCAGTGATTTGCGATAAGGCGCTCAGTCGATGAATTCCACCGTGACGCCCGGCGAGACGATTTTTGCCAGTTCGCGCGCGTCCCAATTGGTCAGCCGCACGCAGCCATGGCTTTCGGTTTTGCCGATCTTGGAGGGGTCAGGCGTGCCGTGAATGCCGTAGGTCGGCTTGTCCAGCGCAATCCAGACCGAGCCGACGGGGCCGTTCGGACCCGGCGGGATGGTCAGGATCTTGTTGTTTTCGCCCTGCTTGAAATTGATGTTCGGATTGTAGGTGTAGTTCGGATCTAACGCGACCCGCGACACCGCATGCGTGCCGGTGGGCGAAGGCGTGTCCGCCGAGCCGATGGTGGCTGGATAGGCCGCGATTAGCTTGCCCGACGCGTCATAGGCGCGGACCTGCTTCTTGCCCTTGTCGGCGATGATGCGCGCCACCGGCTCCGCCACCAGCCTGCCGAAATTGGCGACCTTGATGATCGTGCCTGGACGGTTGAAATTGGCTTCCGGATTGAGCGCCTTCAGATAGTTCTCGTCCATATGGAACCGCTCGGCCAGCGCTTCGGTGACGGAGGTGTAACTCAGCCGGTCGAGCTGCGCCTTCTGGCCGTAGTCTTCCGGCACCGAGGCGACATAGGGGCCGGCCGCATCCTCGGGCGTGATGCTGTAGGAGGCGAAGGCATCGCCGCCGGACTGCTCAAGGGCTGCCTGGATGCCGACCACATCGGTCGACCGAAGATTGCTGCCGGTGATCTCGTTGTAGGCGGCGAGCGCCTTGTCGACATTCGAGCCGAAGCGCCCGTCGACGACGCCGGGCGAAGCGCCGGCGCGGTCGAGCAGCACTTGCAACGCAGCAACTTCCTGTCGTGCACCCAGTGAAAGCGACGGATCGGCGACAGTCTTGCCGCCGATCTTTGGCGGCAATGCCGCCTGGTCGCCTGGGGCCGTCGGCTCGACGGGTTCGATCGAAGCCTCGTCGAGCGGCTGGCGCTTGACGGTGCGCGGCTTTATCGGCTGTGGCGCTTCCGGATAATCGTTGCCATAGCTGCCGTCATCGCGCGGCGCTTCGGGAAAAGTTTCCACCCAATTGTCGCTGTAGGGATCGTATTCGTCGACCGGTGGCACGACGATCAGGCCTTCCTCTTCCAATTGCCTGCGGCGCAAGCGCGCCGTGTCTTCCGGGTCGTCGAGATAATAACGGTCGTCCTCGACCGGTCCGAGATTGCGCAGGCGCTCGCGGCGGAGCGCGCGGCGGTCGAACCTGGTCTGCGGCGGCTGGATGGCGAGGACCTGGCCGGTTTCCGCATCGACGATGACGCGGTTTCCCCTGGCGTCGTAATAGACGTCGAAATCGCCGTTCTGGGCGACCAGCACACCACCGGCATTGGCCGCACGGGCAGATCGCGGCGCGATGTCCTCCGTCGGCGAGGCCATCGCGCTCGAAGAAAGCAGCCCGGCGGCGAGCGCCGAAAGGGTGAAGATCGTGCGGAACATGTTGGCCAAATTCTCCGGTCCGTAATTGCCGCCGCCCGGCGTTGTCTCTTTAGAGCGCCGCGCGTCCCTTCGGACGCGCAAGGACGCTCTAATAGTTAAAATCTTCGCACCAAGCTTTCCGAAAATCGAATTCGAAGTTCGGGGCTATGCGGCAGGCGAACCCCTTCGCCAGCAAATCAGTTGCCGACCATAAGGTTCCAACATGAACCGGGCATGAAGATGGCGGATTTCTGGCGATGAGAGCAACATAGCTAGCTGGCGGCGAGTCCCAATTCCTTGCGCGCCTGCTTCGGCAGCTTGAGCACGACAAGGCGATGGCTTTCGCGCAGATAGTCCTTCAGCGCGTCATCGTCCATGCTTTGGTTTGTCTGGCGCTGGATCCATTTCATGCCGCGTGACGCAAGATAGGGCGCGGGCCGAAGGCCCGGCTGTTCCTTCAAGATGTCATAAGCGATGTCGGAGCATTTGAAGGTGACGAACGGCTCCTTGCCCTTACTCCAACCGCCTATCGCAAAGACCTTGGCTCCGACCTTCCAGACATGGGCGCCGCCCCACTGGACGACATGGCTCGTCGACGGCAGCGAGGCGCAGAAGCTGTTGTAGTCATCCAGCGTCATCTGCGCCCCGCCGTTCAGTGTTTAATTATGTGGCGGCCTCGAATCAGGCCGCCGCCTCGGTCGCCACGACCGTCGGCTTCGAGCGGAAGTTCAACCGGTCGGAACCTGCGGTGACCTTGACGGTCGAGCCGTCAAGGATGTCGCCGAGCAGGATCTTCTCCGCCAGCGGGTCCTGCAGTTCCTTTTGCATCACCCGCTTCAGCGGCCGCGCGCCATAGGCCGGATCGTAGCCCTTGGCCGCCAGCCAGTCGATCGCCTCCTGGTCCAGCGAAAGCGTGATCTTGCGATCGACGAGCAGGTTTTCCAGTCGCTTGAGTTGGATCTCGACGATGCGGCCCATATCCTGCCGGCGCAGCCGGTGGAACAGGATCACTTCATCGACGCGGTTAAGGAACTCCGGCCGGAACGATACCCGCACCACGCTCATCACCTCGTCACGAACGGCATCGACGTCCTGGTTCTCGTTGAGATTGACCAGATATTCGGCGCCGAGGTTCGACGTCATGATGATCAGCGTGTTGCGGAAATCGACCGTGCGGCCCTGCCCGTCGGTCAGGCGGCCGTCGTCGAGCACCTGCAGCAGCACGTTGAACACATCCGGATGCGCCTTTTCGATTTCGTCGAACAGCACGACCTGGTAGGGCCGGCGCCGCACCGCTTCGGTCAGCGCCCCGCCTTCCTCATAGCCGACATAGCCGGGAGGCGCGCCGATCAGCCGGGCGACCGAGTGTTTCTCCATGAATTCCGACATGTCGATGCGCACCATGGCGCTCTCGTCGTCGAACAGGAAGCTGGCGAGCGCCTTGGTCAACTCGGTCTTGCCTACGCCCGTCGGTCCGAGGAACATGAACGAGCCGATCGGCCGGTTCGGATCCTGCAGGCCGGCGCGCGCACGGCGAACGGCTTTCGACACGGCCTGCACCGCCTCGCCCTGGCCGACGACGCGCTTGCCGATCTCGTCTTCCATGCGCAGCAGCTTGTCACGCTCGCCTTGCAGCATCTTGTCGACCGGAATGCCGGTCCAGCGCGACACGATATGGGCGACGTGATCGGGGGTGACCACCTCTTCGACCATGCCGACCTTGCCGTCTTGCGCCTCGGCCTGCGTCAGCTTTTTTTCGAGTTCCGGAATCTTGCCATAGGCAAGCTCGCCGGCGCGCTGGAATTCACCCTTGCGCTGGGCAATGGCGAGTTCGTTTCGCGCCTCGTCGAGCTGTTTCTTCAGGTCGGCGGCGAGCCCGAGCTTCTGCTTCTCGGCCTGCCACTTCGAGGTCAATTCGGTCGATTCTTCTTCCAGAGCAAAAAGATCTTTTTCGAGGCGGGCGAGCCGGTCCTTTGACGCGTCGTCCTTCTCGACCTTCAGCGCCTCACGCTCGATCTTGAGCTGCATGATGCGGCGGTCGATCTCGTCCAGCGCTTCGGGCTTCGAATCGACCTGCATCCGGAGCCGCGACGCGGCCTCGTCGACAAGGTCGATGGCCTTGTCCGGCAGGAACCGGTCGGCGATATAGCGGTTGGACAGCGACGCTGCAGCGACCAGCGCCGAATCCGAGATGCGCACCTTGTGGTGCTGCTCGTATTTTTCCTTCAGGCCGCGCAGGATGGAGACGGTGTCTTCGACGGTCGGTTCATTGACGAAGACCGGCTGGAAGCGGCGGGCAAGAGCGGCGTCCTTCTCGACATGCTTCCGGTATTCGTCGAGCGTCGTCGCGCCCACACAGTGGAGTTCGCCGCGTGCCAGCGCCGGCTTCAACAGGTTCGACGCATCCATGGCGCCATCCGCCTTGCCGGCGCCGACCAGCGTGTGCATCTCATCGATGAACAGGATAATGCCGCCAGCGGCAGCGGTAACTTCCGAAAGGACCGCCTTCAGCCGCTCTTCGAATTCGCCGCGATATTTGGCACCGGCGATCAGCGATCCCATGTCGAGCGCCATCAACTGCTTGTCCTTGAGCGATTCCGGTACGTCGCCGTTGACGATGCGCAACGCCAGCCCTTCGGCGATCGCTGTCTTGCCGACGCCGGGTTCACCGATGAGCACTGGATTGTTCTTGGTGCGGCGCGACAGCACCTGGATGGTGCGGCGGATCTCGTCGTCGCGGCCGATGACCGGGTCGAGCTTGCCGGCGCGGGCGTCGGCAGTCAGGTCACGCGCGTACTTCTTCAGCGCATCATAGCCCTGCTCGGCGCTCGCCGAATCGGCGGTGCGACCCTTGCGGACGTCGTTGATCACCTGGTTCAGCGCCTGTGGCGTCACGCCGGCCTTGGTCAGGATGTCGGCAGTCTTGGCGGATTTCTCGACCGCCAGCGCCGTCAGCAGCCTCTCGACCGTAACGAAACTGTCGCCGGCCTTCTTGGCCAGTTCCTCGGCGGTCGAGAACACCTTGGCCAGCGGCTGCGCCAGATAGAGCTGGCCGTTGCCGCCTTCCACCTTGGGCATCGCCTCAAGTGCCGTCTCGACGCCAAGCTTGACGTCGCGGACGCTGCCGCCGGCGCGCTCGATCAACGACGCGGCCAAGCCCTCGTCGTCGTCGACGAGCACTTTCAACATATGTTCGGGAGTGAATTGCTGGTGGTTGCGAGAGAGCGCCAAGGTCTGCGCGGACTGGATGAAGCCGCGCACGCGCTCGGAATATTTTTCAAGGTTCATCTCTGTCTCCTTCCGTCACCGGCCCGCCTTTGCGGCACCGGATCAGATTGTGGTGACGGACCCGCCCGTTCGAGCCGGGTCCTGTTCACGCGAGATATGGGGCGCAAGCCACGGACCCTCAAGACGTCCCAATAATGGTGAATGCATAATATTGCCCGGGTGCGCAAAACAAAAACGGCGGAGATTCCTCTCCGCCGTCCAAGAAAGTCTGAAGGCCTTGCTCGATCAGTTGTTGACGTCGATGATGGCAGGCTCGCCACCGGCGTCTTCCGCCGGCGCTGCATTCACGTTATCGGCGCCAGCATTGTCGTTACCGCCATCCACCTGATCAGCGTTGACGCGCGGACGGCGCGGACGCCTGGGGCGGCGGGCAGCGCCGCTTTCGGCGGCTGCTTCGTTCATCTCGGCCTGGGCAGCCAAAGCCGCCGGCGAAAAGCTTTCGAACTGCGGCGCGGGTTCGGCCACAGAAACCGGCTCGACCGGAGACACAGTTTCCGCCTGTATGGGCGTCTCGTTCTGTACCGGTGTCTCGTTGCGCCGGCTCTGATCGCCACGCCGGTTCTGATCGTCGCGTTGTCCGCCGTGCTCGCCGCGCGCACCAAATTCGCCGCGCTGGCCGCCGTTCTGGCCGTAGCCGCCATTGGGGCGACGGTCGCGATGGCGGCCGCCATTGTCGCGCCCACTATTGTCGCGCCCACCGGTATCGCGCCCACCGGTATCGCGATTGTCGCGGCCGTTTTCCTGGTTGAAGGCCAACTCGGCTGGCGTGCCGTCGATGACCGGCTGCGGGCCGCCACCGTGGTTGACCACCGGAGCCGCAGTCTCACCGACATTGCTGTTGCCGGCATTGTCGAACTCGTCGCGATCTTCGTCGCCGTCATCGTCGAAATCGTCGCGGTTCTGCTGAGCGCTCTGGATCGGCAACTGCGCCTGCGCGGCAGCGATGATGCGATTGTAGTGCTCGGCATGCTGGAGATAGTTTTCCGCCATCACCCGGTCGCCGGAGCTTTGCGCGTCACGGGCAAGGGTAGCGTATTTTTCGGCGATCTGCTGAGCCGATCCGCGGATCTTCACATCCGGACCGTTGCTCTCGTAGTTGCGCGTCAGGGGATTAGGGCCCTTGCGGTTATTGTTGTTGTTATTGCCGCCGCCATTGTTGTTGCGACCGCGCATGCGCCTGTTCTGCTGTTGTGGCCTCATTCGACTCTCTTCAATTTTGAATTTTCGAAAACTTTTTCACGAACGGAGGCGCCCATGCAGCCAGCCGTTTCGTCTCTTCACCGGCGTTCGCCCGCATCGATTGCGTTGGCGCCACGTGTCATCCTGTTCCGGTTACATCACTTGTCGGACGATTCCCGCACGAAGCTTGGGCGTCGTTTGCGCAAGAAGGCAGCTATTTCCAAGGAAACCGAATCGGTAAGAGCACTGCCTGCTTCGTCTCATCCGGTTAAGGCGACCCTAGCCGCATTCCCCGGCATTGCCAAGCGCTTTTTTCGCACTGCATCACGGCTTTGTCAGTTCAAAGATCAGAACCCTCTCGTTTCCGCCAAAGTCGCGGAATACCCCCGCCGGCACATAGCCGGCTGCGAAGAATATGCCCGTGACCTCTTTGCGTTGGGTGTGGCCGATCTCGACCGCAATCCTGCCCTCGGCTTCCAAAAAACCTGCCGCCTCGGCGGCGATGATCCTGTAGGGACTCAGACCATCCACGCCGCCGTCGAGGGCTTGGCGTGGATCGAAATCGCGGACTTCGTGCTGCAGATTTTCAATGTCTATGGATGCTATATAGGGAGGGTTAGCGGCAATTACATGGTATCGGCCAAAAACTTTTTCGAACCAGTCGGATTTGAGCACCTGGAACCGGTCGGCTAACCCCAATTCCCTGGCATTGCGCATGGCGGTTGCCAGCGCGCCTTGCGAAATATCGACACCGGTAGCGACCGCCGCCGGAACGGCGCTGAGCAGCGCCAGCGCGATGGCGCCGGTGCCGCTGCCGAGATCGAGGATGCGGCATTGGCCTTGCCGTTCCGCTGTCGCCTTCACGAAGGGCAGCACCGCTTCGACCAGCGTCTCGGTGTCCGGTCGCGGCTCAAGCGTTTCCGGTGACAGCGACAGGCGCAAGCCGTAGAATTCGCGATAACCCAGGATGCGATGCACCGGCTCGCCGGCGATCCGCCGCCTCAGGGCTGAATCGATCGCGGCAATCGCGCCGGCATCGACCCTGCATTCGGGATCGGCGATGGCTTGTGTGCGGGTCGTGCCGGAAATATGTTCGACGATCAGCCTTGCATCCAGCGCCGGATCGGCGACTGCGGCCGCGGCAAGGCGTGCCCGCGCCGCTTTCAGCAGTGGCCCTAACGTACCGGGCAGACTGTCAGCCATCGAGGCCGATATCGGCGAGCAGCTTCGACTGGTGGTCGGCAATCAGCGCGTCGATGACCTCGTCGAGTTCGCCCATCATCACCCGGTCGAGCTTATAGAGCGTCAAATTGATGCGATGGTCGGTGACGCGGCCCTGCGGGAAATTATAGGTGCGGATGCGCTCCGAGCGATCGCCCGAACCGACCTGCGATTTGCGCGATTCGGAGCGTTCCTCGTCAGCCTTGCTGCGCTCGATGTCGTAAAGCCTGGCGCGCAGGATCTGCATGGCTTTCGCCCGGTTCTGGTGCTGCGACTTCTCCGCCTGCACCACCATGATGCCGGTCGGCAAATGGGTGATGCGCACCGCCGAATCGGTGGTGTTGACGTGCTGGCCACCCGAACCCGAGGCGCGCATCGTGTCGATGCGGATGTCTTCGGCCCTGATGTCGATGTCGACCTCTTCCGCTTCGGGCAGCACCGCAACCGTCGCCGCCGAGGTATGGA
>NZ_RZSW01000510.1:0-4605 GCF_003997375.1 Mesorhizobium sp. M5C.F.Ca.IN.020.29.1.1
GCAGTCGCGCCCTTGGGCGGAGACGCTGCAGAAGGCGATCGTCAGGACGTTCGACCGGCAGGGGCGCAGCGAGGATCGCGGCATCTTCATCCCCGGCGGCTCGCGCGGCTACGATCGCGGCATCGAGAGCGTGACGAAGGTGAATCCGTCCGCGCTGATTGAGCCGTTCTTCGGCGACAACGCCTCCGATGCGGGCCTCGCGGTGCGAAAGAAGGCCGAGCTCGCCCGCGCTATCCTGGAGGCGTTCGGCGCCTTCGTGCGCCGCGACGTAAATATCCCGGCGGACGGCGGGGGAGCGGAGGACGGCGACCCTCCGCCGGTCGCGGGCGACGTTCCGGACGTCCCGCTCCTGCGCGAGCTGATCGCGACCTATCGCTCCGTGACGCCGGTGGTGCAGGGGCTCGCCACCGATGTGGTCGAGAGGCTGAAGGGCATCACGCTGGCGCAGTGGATCGAGGAGTCGGGTTGGGCAGGATCGCAACTCGCGGTGCAGCACTTCAACTTCGCAGGGATGAAGGGGATCTCGGAGGTGGACCGGATCCTGCGCGAGGCGCCGGCCACGAAGGTGGAGTACCGCGCCCACGACGGCGTCGACACGTATCTGAAGTTCGCCGGCATCCGCGACTTCGTGACCGGCTACTTCCTATTTCTCGAGCGCTCGCCGTACCGCGGCTGGAAGGAGATGGCGATGCGCTCGCCGCACGACTTCATACGCTTCATCGGCCGTACCTGGGCGCAGCGGGACGGCTACGCGAGCCGCGTTATCAACATCGAGCAACGCCTCGTCGCGGCCGGGGTCGTCCGCTCCGACGGCGGCCTCACAAAGCCAGGCGAGGAGGACGGGCCGGCACTGCTGATCACGGGCGCGTTGTCTAGCGAAAGGATCGCGGACGAAGGAGCGACGGCCGAGTTCCTGGAGCTCGCAGCCGCCCTCGAGGCCGCGCCGCGCCTTGCGCCGGTATTCCCAGTCGTCGTTGCACAGTGTGGGCTGGAGTCGGACTGGGGCCGTTCGGATCTTGCCCGCGTGCACGCCAACTTCGCAGGCATTCCGTGGACGGAGATGCTCGCCGAGGTCGCCGCGCCCGTGCCGCATCCGACCGATCCGACGCGCGGAAAATTCTGCCGCTTTCTGTCGCCGACGTCATTTGTGCGGGCGTTCCTGCGCCGGCTCGACAACGATCCGACGTTTGCGGGCTGGATCGACAACATCGACGACGGAGCCAGGTTCGCCGCCTTTCTCGGCCGCACGTGGCGACCGAACGACCCGACCTATGCCGATAAGATCGCCGGCATCCTCGCCCGCATCGGTTCAGACGACGGCGGCCGCGATCCGATCATCGAGAACGACGACGACGACACGCACGGGGGCGATGGCAGCACCACACTCACAGGACTCGTCTTGCAGATCAAGCGCGTCCGCGCCGAAAAACGGCGGGGCATGAAGGAGCGCACCGTCAGCACCTACAGGGTCTTCCACGACCGCAGGCCGGTCGCAGGCCTCTCCGGCATGATCTGCGAAGCGCGCGGACCCGGCGATAACTCGGCGACCGGCAGGCAGCGCGGCGCCCGCATCAAGGCTGGCATCTATCCGATGTTGACCCACGCCGGCACGCGCGAGATCGACGGCATCACCGCGTTCAAGACTTTCGGGTTCACCAGCAGCATCGAGGTCCGCAGGCCGCCGATGCCGGCGCTGCGCGTAGGCGACACCCGGTATCGGGCGGGCATCCTGATCCACCCCGGCAACGGCTGGCTGTGGAGTGTCGGCTGCATGAACCCGGCGGACGACATCGCCGACGCGCGCTCGGACATTCAGTACGTCCACAGCCGCGCCCGCGTGATCAGGCTGATCGAGGGGCTCAAGCGGGAGCTCGGATCCCGCTTCCCGACGACCAACAACCAGACCATCCCGCGCCTCACCTTAGAAGTGATCGGAGAGCCTCCGCCGGCGAGCGGTGACGTCCTCGCCGGCGACGATCTCGACGCAGAAGCCTACGCTCGCGCCGAGCTCGCGGCAGCGCAGGCGACGCTCGCCGGCGACGCGCTCGCCGCGCCCGACATGGCCGACCTCTACGACGCGCTGGCGACCGGTATCGAGGCGGCGGCTCGGCTCGGCCAACCGGAAGACGGTGCGATCGACCACGTCGCCGCCTCGGGCGTGAACCTTGCCGACGTGAGGAGCGTCACCGGGGAAACACTGTGGACGGCATACGCGCTCGGCATCGGGGCAGCCTCCGCGCTCGACGACGTGCGCCGAGAGGCGGTGCTCGCCCGCCTTGACGCGATCGCGACGGCCCTTACCGCGGCCGGCGTCCCGCTCGATGACGGCACCGCCTACCACAGCGCGATGACGTCGGCGGCGCTCGGGAACGACACGGCGGCGCTCGAAGCGCTCATCGAGCGGGGAGCGCCTATCGACGCCTTCGACCGCTCCGGCGTCACGCCGCTGCTCGCGGCTGCGTTCGGCGGCGCGCCCGATGCGGTCGGCTTTCTGCTCGCCCGTGGCGCCGACCCGTCCAGCACCGTGCGGGCATCGTCCGACAACGAGGCAGGCGATCCGGAACTGCCACCGGCTGGCGCCGACGCCGCCGCTTGCGCTGCCGAGGGCGCTCTGCTCGCCGCCAGAGATCCGGCCCGGTTCGAGGACTTCGAGGCGGTGTCCGCGTTGATCTGGAACCGCCTTAACCCGGTCCCGCGCTGAACTCGATTGAGGACATTTCGATGGCGCGATTTCTTCTCCTTCCCAAGGACGACGACGTTCCCGACGCGCTCGCGGGCGGCGATCTCAGCCTGTCGCCGCAGGCCCGCGCCGCCAAGGTCAAAAGCCTGACGACGTTCCGCAGGGCGCACGCCGATCCTCGCCTCAGTAGTGGTCGCGGCCTACGCGCGGTCGCAAACGTCAAGGTGATCGCGACGCCGCAGCGGCACACCCCCATCACGGGCGTCACCATCTTCGAGGGCACCGCGGAAGACGCTGAAAAAATCCAGGAGGCCGCGCCCGGCGCCGAGATGGTCGAGGACTTCCGGCTCGACCTGATCTCGCCTGTCCGCTCTGGCAACGGCGAGGCGCTCGCCGGCGACGCGGCAGCCGCGGGCATCGCAATCGACGCCGCCGACCTCGACAACTGGCATCTCGAGACGATAGGGCTCCTCAAGGCGCGCGCGGCCCGGTTCGGCCTCACCGGCACCGGGGCGACGATTGCTGTGATGGATACGGGTGTCGCCGAGCACCGCGAGTTGCAGGGCAAGATCGTCGACAATATCGTGTTCGACGTGGAGCAGTGGATCGCGAATTCGGTCCCCCCGGCCGATACCGATTTCATCACGCCCGGGCACGGCACCCACGTCGGCGGGATCATCGCCGGTACAAACGTTGGCGTCGCGCCGGGTGCCCGGCTCGCCAGCTACTCGATGATCCCTAACACGATCGGCTCGCTCAGCCACTTTGTTTTCGCGATGGAGCACGTGCAGACGCGGCCCGAGATCCAGATCATCAATATGTCGGCGGGCAAGCGCGAAACGGTGAACCGGATGCGTTACCTCGCACAGATTGCGCAGCGCACGGACACGCTGTTCGTCGTTGCCGTCGGCAATGAGGGGCCGAACACGAGTCGGTGCCCCGGGAACTACCCCGAGGTGTTCTCCGTCGCCGCCTCCGACCGTACGGACAAGGTGTGGGGCGGCGGCGGCATGGGTACCGTAATGTGGGGCGTGCAGGCGAGGGTGGTGCCCGACATCATGGCCCCGGGCGTGGATATCTGGTCCTGTCATCCGCGCGGAGGCTATCAGTGCCTCACCGGCACCTCGATGGCGACGCCGGTGGTCTCCGGCATCGCCGCGCTGATGATCGAAAAGTGGCCCGACATCACGCGGCCCCAGCTCATCGGCGAGTTGATGGAAGCAACCAACGCACTCAACCTGGCGGAGCCGCTGCAGGCGACCGGGCGGATCAAACTGCCGCAGCGGCTGCACGCGCCATGACGAATCCGCTGGCAAAGGCGGACGGGGCTCTGCGCAGCTTGCTCGCCGGCGATGCCTGCACCGAGGTGACGGTCGCCGCGATTCTCGAGCTCGACGCGCCCCCGTGGAGTGCGGCGAGGAGCCCGCTCGGCGGCACCATTGAGGCGACCCAACGGCGCAGCGCAGCGCGCGAGAACGCCGCCGAGGCGCTCGCCCACCATACCGCAGGCACGCGCGCGGAGCTTGAGCGCCTCGGTCTTGCGCCGCGCGGGGGACGGCACGTGCCGTTCGTCACCGTGCGCGGGCCGGCCGATGTGATTCGCGCCGCGCTCAACCTTACTGGCGTCGTTAGCGCGGCGCTCGACGCCTAAACCAAGTGATAGCACCGACAGGAGTGAGGCTCATGCCCGAAAAGATCACCTACGAGGAGCTGCTGCGCCGGATGCATGACCCGGCAATTCCCGAGGCCGACCTGCGCCCGTACCTGATGGCTGCGCCCGAAGGCAACCCGCTCGACCCGGTCGTGGTGCCCAACCCGGAGACGGTCGTCGTGAGTGAAGTCGAGATGGACGCGGCCAGCGCGATCCGGATCGGCAACGGCCTAGCCCGCTGGCGCAGGCAGCGTCAGTTCAACCTGCGCCGCCT
>NZ_RZSW01000511.1:0-4577 GCF_003997375.1 Mesorhizobium sp. M5C.F.Ca.IN.020.29.1.1
CCTCTAAATGTGTTCGGAACTGTTCTCGGCAATCCGGAGTTTGCTTTAATCAACGCATTGGAGCTTCGATGCGTATCCGCGCAGGTTTCAACCTCGCCTACGAATGTCCGCAGCCGACACCGATGCTGCTCGTCCTTGATATCCATCCTTCACGTCGCGGGGATCTTTTGACGGAACAGATCATCGGCTTCGATCGCCCGGTCGACGCCCGCGGCTACATCGACGTTTTCGGCAATTTATGCACGAGAATAGAGGTGCCCGCGGGGCTTACGACGATATCAACGAACTTCGAAATTCATGACACCGGCAAGCCAGAAATTGTGGCCGCGGGCGCCGTCCAGCACGATATCAAAGAGCTGCCCGACAACGTGCTCAGGTTTCTTCTCGGCAGCCGCTACTGCGATACCGATCGGCTTGGCGACTTCGCTTGGAGCAGTTTTGGCAATACCGCACCCGGGTGGGCGCGCGTCCAGGCGATCTGCGATTTCGTTCACGAACACATCACCTTCAACTACCAGGCTGCGGACACGCTGCGGACCGCCTATGGCGCGCTAACCGACCGGGCCGGCGTGTGTCGCGATTTTGCGCATCTGGCAATCACGCTGTGCCGTTGCATGAACATTCCGGCGCGATATTGCACCGGCTATCTCGGCGACATCGGCATACCGCCGATGCCGTACCCCATGGATTTCAACGCATGGTTCCAAGTCTATCTCAGCGGCCATTGGTTCACCTTCGATGCACGGCACAACCAGCCTCGCATAGGCAGGATCCTGATGGCGACGGGATGCGATGCCAATGACGTCGCTATCTCAACGAGCTTCGGTCTTTCCCGGCTCACCCGCTTCGAAGTGATCACAGAAGAAATCCACGCCGAGCCTGAGAAGGCGTCAGCCCGCCGCACCTTTCGGCATGACGGGCTTCAGCGTGACGTGTCAAGTCAGTCGTAGACCTTCACAATCTTGCGGGTACCTGGATCGACCAGGACGGTTCGGCCATCGACGACGACGTAGCGGTACTGAACGTCCGGCACCTCGTACAGCTCGACTGTTTCGGGCAGAGGTGTGCCGATGTTGAGCTCCACGCCGGGAAGGCTGAGTGATGCCACTGGTTTCTTTTTCACGTATTCGCGGATCACAGTGTCCTGCTCGGGTTGAATAATGACGTCCTGAGCGGCGGCGGCGCTGACGCCAACGAACAGAAGGATGCCTGCCGCAGCCGATGTAAGTTGCTTACCCATAATAGCCTCCAAGCAACCTTCAGCTGCGGTGCTTGATTGCTGCCGCGACGGGTTGCATAGTTATCTGAACGATGCGGCGCAATTCTTGTTCCATTTTGTACGGCGCGAACCCGCTGCCACGGCATATCAACGCTGACGTTCGCGGCTGCCCGCGAACGCGCTCCCGCTCAAGGCTTAGGTTCTTCCGGAGGAGGCGCGTTTGGGACTGGACAATCAGGATGTGGCCATTTTTCACACGGAGAGGGCTGTCGCCAGCGTCGCCATAACGTTCCACGAGTTTTGCGAATCCGTAGGCGAAGGCGGAAAGCAGCGCCAGGATAACCACTATGCGAGCGGCCATACGGGATTATAGCAGGATCCCGCTTAGGATTGACCCCAGTATCAGCTTGCGCTCGACAAGTTTGCGGCGAGGTTCGCAAGATCTGAACGCATCTCGTGAGCTTCCTTGCCACAGCTGGGCGACGTGAATGCGTCGGTACGCTGGCATGGATTTGCGCGGGCTCGCCGGCACCGGCCGGTGGAAGGACGAAAAGTCAGTAGCTCGCTACGCGCATGTCCTCGTTTCGGAAGGCTGATTGCTCCCGACTCGTAAATCGAAAGTGCCCAGGCGAAGCGCACTATTGAAAATCTTCGGGATAAACTGGTGCTGCGAGAGAGGATTGAACTCTCGACCTCTCCCTTACCAAGGGAGTGCTCTACCACTGAGCTACCGGGGAACAGAGGCTCTCATGTGAGTGGCGCAGCCTATAGCAAACCCGTTTCGGCTTTGCAAAGAAGCATTTCGTATTTTCGGCGCTTTTTCGCGCGACGATTTCTAGCAATCATGTGCGCGCGTCCTCATATGAGCCGTCTGACGGGGTGCGCGGAACCGAAAACGTGGTTGCGGCTTTCGTCAGCTGGTGCTTCTACTTTGCCCGAACGGACCACCGACCAGACATGAGCGCAGCAAGCCACAACCATCCACCGGCACGGAAAATATCGGTCTTCGGCCGTCAGTTCACCATGCCGCGCTCGCGCGGCCTCAGGATTGCGATCGGCGTCGTGCTGATCTTCGGCGGCATTCTCGGCTTCCTGCCGATCCTGGGATTCTGGATGATACCGATCGGATTGCTGGTGCTCTCCTACGAGTTCGCCTTGGTACGCCGCCACCGGCGCCGGCTTGTCGTGTGGTGGGAACGGCGGCGGCGGCCGAACTGACGGTTTGCACCGCGTGGCAAGCCTCTGTGAAGGGGCGGTCTTTCCGGCTCGACTCCACCCGGCTGATGCCCGGCGCCCTTTTTTTCCGGCCCTTGCAACTCCTTCAAAATGGCGGACCTTCTGCTTACCCGACGTGAGGTCCAGGCCCCGGGCTTCCCTTTGCAAAATTCCGTACTTAACAGTTAACTAATATTTTGATTGCAGCATGCGTGTCGACGACGCGATGCGTGGAATCATGGTCGAGGGGAAACCGTCCGGAATGCACCATGGCCGCTTGACGGCATTTTCGCCGCAACCTATTGGAACCGGGTGGAACGCCGGGAGCAATGAGGCCTCGTGGCGGAGTGGTTACGCAGAGGACTGCAAATCCTTGCACCCCGGTTCGATTCCGGGCGAGGCCTCCAAATGCCCAAGCTCCCGCGCACCAGCGCCAGGGGGCTTGAGTTCCGGTCGAAATGAGCCGCGGTCTTGGCGCGGCAAGCAGATTGGTTTTGGGCGGATTGGTTGGAACATGAGCGCTGATTTTGCCGAACGTCGGGTGAAGATGGTCGATGGCCAGATCCGCACCACCGACGTGACCAGCGCGCCGCTGCTCGAGGCGCTGCTTGTCGTGCCGCGCGAGGCCTTTGTTGCCCCCGGCCAGCGCGATCTAGCCTATATCGACGAAGACATCCGCATTGCCAATGCAGCGGATGGCCCCCGCTACCTCATGGAGCCTTCGCCGCTGGCCAAGCTGATGCAGCTGGCCGAAATCGGCCCTGGCGATTCGGCGCTCGATGTCGGCTGCGGCACCGGCTATGCGGCGGCGATCCTGTCGCGGCTGGCAAAGTCCGTCGTTGCGCTCGAAAGCGATCCGGCATTGGCCGAGACCGCCATGTCGACTCTTTCGGCGCTTGGCTGCGACAATGTCAGCGTGGTCACGGGACCGCTGCCGGAAGGCCACGCCGCGGGAGCACCCTACGATGTCATTTTCATCGGCGGCAGCGTGGGGAAAGTGCCGGAGCCGCTGCTCGACCAGCTTGCGGAAGGCGGTCGGCTCGTCGCCGTCGAAGGGCAGGGGAATTCGGGTGTGGCCCGATTGTTTCTGAAAACAGGGGGGGTTGTAGCCGGAAGAGGCGCATTTAATGCGGCAATTAAGCCACTACCGGGATTCGAACGTATTCGTGCGTTTGAGTTCTGAATGATTTTGGCTTGCAGCAAAGGCGTTGTCATGTTCGCTTGCGCTTGAACAATCGTTGCTGATCCGCATAACCGGGGTGTTCTTTTGGGGGCTGACAGCAGGGAACCTGAAACACACCGCGCCGGCTGCTCAAATGGGAGAAGCCGGCGCGGTGTGGTTCCCATGCAAAACGAATGAGGGAATAACGTGCCGTCTTTACGCAAGAGCCTTTTTGCCGCCGTCCTCGTCTCGGCGACCGCGCTTTCTCCGCTGGCCGCCTCGGCGGAAACTATTCTCGGTGCACTTTCAAAAGCCTACCAGAACAATTCCCAGCTCAATTCGGCTCGTGCCGGCGTCCGTGTCACCGATGAGGGCGTCGCCATCGCCAAGTCGGGGTGGCGCCCGACCATCACCGGTTCTGCCGACATCGACTTTTCCAGAAGCCATTTCGATGCCCGTAGCAATGGCCCCGGGTCGAACCGAAGCATCTCGTTGACCACTGGCAACTTCGGCGTCCAGATCGACCAGACTCTGTTCGACGGCTTTCAGACCAGAAACAACGTCGCTGCCGCCGAATCGCAGGTCCGCGCATCGGTCGAGAGCCTGCGCAACACCGAAGAGAACATTCTGTTCAACGCGGCAAGCGCCTACATGGACGTGATTCGCGACCGCCAAGTCGCGGTGCTGACGGAGCAGAACCTGCAGTTCCTGACCGAGCAGGCGCGCGCCGCACGTTCGCGCTTCGACGTCGGCGAAGGCACCCGCACCGACGTGGCACAGGCCGATGCCGAGCGCTCCTCTGCCGTGGCGGAACTGGCCGCCGCCCGCGCCCAGGCGCTGGCAAGCGCTGCGACCTATCGCCAGATCGTCGGCGACGAGCCAGGCAGGCTCAGGGCCGCTTCGCCGCTGTCGAAGCTGTTGCCGTCGAACCTCGATGCAGCGATCGCGATTGCATCCAGCGAGCACCCGGCCATCCTCGCC
>NZ_RZSW01000512.1:0-4572 GCF_003997375.1 Mesorhizobium sp. M5C.F.Ca.IN.020.29.1.1
GGCGGAAAGCCGGTCAAGCATCGACGGGCTGGTTGCCGGCCAGGTCGAAAAGCTGGCCGAAGGCCGCGACATCCTCAGACGCGCGTTGGAAGCAGACCTCAATACCATCAAGGGTGTCGTCGCCGACCAATCGCAGCAGCTGACCGACAATCGTGCAGAGTTTGCGCGGGCGCTGGAGGCCGATCTCGGCAGCGTCAACGGTCTCGTAAACAGCCACGCCGAGAAGCTCATCCAGGACCGCTCGATCCTGTCCAAGGCGCTTGAAGACGACCTCGCCAAACTGGCTGAAAGCCGGTCGAGCATCGACGGGCTGGTTGCCGGTCAGGTCGAGAAACTGGCCGAAGGCCGTGACATTCTCAGACGTGCACTGGAAGCAGACCTGCAGAAAATTGCGGCGAGCCGCAGCGAGGTGGACGACATCATCGCCGGGCATGTCGGCAAGCTGGCCGAAGGCCGCGACGCGCTGACCCGTGCGCTGGAGGACGATCTCTCCAAGCTCGCCGATACGCGCAAGGAAGTCGACCGTTCCCTGTCCGGCCATATCGACCAGATCGCCGCCAGAAGCACCGACATTTCGGACGCCATTGCCGCTGACGTCGAAAAGATCGAGCAGGCGTTCAGCCGTCAGACCGGCATCATCGAGGAGCGCGCCGGAACCATGGAGCGCGCGCTGTCGACCGGTGTCGACAACGTCCGCAGCGTGCTCGAGAAGAGCGCCGTCTTCGTCGCGGGAGCGCTGCGTGAAAAGGTAATGGAAGTCACCAGCGCGCTGCATGAGCAGGCCGGCGCGGCGTTCAGCGACGCCGACCGCAAGATCGCCGAGCGTGCCGAGCAGACCTCGGCCGCCTTGCTCGCCAGGGCGGAGGATATCGCCCGCACCTTCGAGGAGGCGGACCGCCGCCTCGCCGAACGTGCCGAAGACACGTCGACTGCGCTCATCGCCCGCGCCGAGGATACATCGAGCGCAATCATGGCCCGGGTGGACGACACATCGAACTCCTTGCTGACGCGCGCCCAGGAGACGGCCGACCAGCTGGCCGCTCGTGCCAGCGAGATCGCCGGTACATTCGATGCGGCGGACCAGAAGCTGGTTGCCCGCGCGGTCGAAACGGCGCAGTCGCTGGCGGCACGCGCCGGCGACATCCTGCGCAATTTCGAAGGCGCCGACGAACGGCTCGGCGTGCGCATCGGCGAATCGGCCGAAGCGCTCGCAGCGCGAGCATCGGACCTTGGCCGCATTTTCGATGCCGCCGACCAACAGCTGATCTCGCGCATCGCCGAAGGTTCGGAGGCGCTGTCGGCCCGCGCGTCGGAGATCGGCCGTATCTTCGACGAGGCGGATCACCGTCTGGTATCCCGAATCGCCGACAGCACGTCGACGATCGGAGAACATGCCGACAACATCGTCGGGGCCTTCGCCAGCACCGAGCAGCGGGTTGCCGAACGTGCGCGGCAGACCGGTGAGGAACTTGCCGTCCACGCCCGTGAAATCGAGCAGGCGCTCGCCGGCGCCGACGAGCGCCTGGCATCCAGCGCGGCGGCTGCGGCGGCTCGCGTCGAGGAGCAGGTTGCCGGCGTCGAAAACCGTCTCGTCTACACCACCGAAACGATAGGCCAGAAGCTCAACGAGCAGGTTTCGACCGCCGAGGCGCAACTTATTTCGCGCGCCAACGCGATCGCCGAAACCTTCACTGCGGTCGGCCAACATATCGGCCAGAGCACCAACGACGCGGCGAAGACCATCGGCACCAACACCCGCGAGCTCAACACCATGCTTGCGGCACGTTCGGCCGAGATCTCGAAAATCCTCGACGAAACGGCACGGCCGCTGGTCGAGCGCTTCGCCCAGGGCGGCTCGGAACTGCAAAAGAGCATGGAAGAGGTGACCGAACGCGCCACCGAGAAGCTCCGCAGTGAAAACGCCACCCTCGTCAATGCGCTCGCCAGCCGCACGGCCGAAACATTGTCGGCCGTCGAAGGCGCGCGCTCGACGCTCGCCGACAGTGTCGCCGATCTCATCGGCCGTATGAGCACCTCTAGCTCGCAGCTCGGTCAGTTGATCGAGCAGGCGGCGGCCAATCTCGGCCAGGTCGACGAACGCCTGACCGGCAGCACGCAAAGCTTTGCAGCGACCACGGAAAAAGCCGCGCAGACCTTCGCCAGTTCGGCACGCCTGGTCGATTCGAACACGACACGGCTTACCGAGCTGTCGTCCGCGACCTTGCGCGAGGTTGCCTCGATCGCCACCAAGTTCGACGAGCACAGCCGATTGCTGTCCAGTGCTTCGGATCTGTTGAGCTCGGCCCAGAGCAACCTCGAACACACGTTGGAACGACAGTCCTCGCTGGAGGATCTCGCCGTCGGCCTGGTCAAGAAGTCGGAGGATCTCGAAAAGGTCATGCGCTCGTTCGAGGATCTGGTCGGCCAGACGTTGCAGAACGCCGAAGGCAAGACGCTGGAGTCGGCGGACAAGATCCGTACCGCCATCGCCGACGTCGTCGATTCGGCAACGAAGCGCTTCGCCGACGCGACCGAGGAGATGCGACGCACCGCCGGCTCGATCAAGAGCGAGCTCGACCTCACCCGCGCCGAGCTCAAGAAGGGCGTCATCGAGATGCCGGAAGAGGCAAAGGAATCGACCACGGCCATCCGCCGCGCCGTTTCCGAGCAGATCAACGCGCTGAAGGAATTGTCTGAAATCGTTGCGAAATCGGGCCGCAGTACCGACTCCTCGGAGCCGCGCAACCTGCGTCCGGCACCGCAGGCGCCTGCCGCGCGCGCCACTGAGCCGCTGCGCCGTCCTCCGGCCCAGCAACCCGAACCTCTTGGCCCGCAAGCGCCATCGGGTGACACCTCACTGCGCGGCACGCTCGACCTGGAACGCCCGGCCGAGACGGCGCCGCGCCAGCGGGACCCCAATGGCCGTACGCCGCAGGGCGGCTGGGTGCGCGATCTTTTGACCGGGGCATCGCGCGAAGAGGACGCCAAGCCGGCGGCACCTTTGGAAGCGCCACGCTCGGCACCTGCCCAGCGCTCGCCGCTTCACGTCGTGGAGTCGCTTAACTCGCTTTCCGTCGACATCGCCCGCGCCATCGATCACGACGCCTCGATCGAGCTTTGGAACCGCTACCGGCGCGGCGAGCGTGACGTGTTCACGCGGCGTCTCTACACGCTGAAGGGCCAGCAGACGTTCGACGAGATTCGCCGCAAATATCAGATGGAGGCGGAGTTCCGCGTCGCCGTCGACCGCTACTGCGACGATTTCGAAAAGCTGCTCAAGGACGTGTCGCGCAACGACCGCGACAACATGATGGCGCAGACCTACCTGACGTCGGACACCGGCAAGGTCTATACGATGCTTGCCCACGCCAGTGGCCGCCTGCATTGATCAGACGATAGGAACCAAAAAGGCGGGAAATTTCCCGCCTTTCATGCCGTGCCGACCCCTTCGGGATGATGCTCTATTGATTGATCTCCGGTTCGACGAGCCTTGCCAGGTTTCGCAGCGACTCCTGCCAACCGAGATAACAAGCCTCAGCTGGAATGACGTCCGGCACGCCTGCCTGCGTGATATCCAGCTCCGTGCCGACTGATACTTTCTTCAGTATCACCGTCACCTGCATCTCGCCGGGCAAGTTAGGATCGTCGAACTTGTCCGTGTAGCGCAGGCGTTCGCCCGGGACGAGCTCGACATATTCGCCGCCAAACGCGTGGCTTTTGTCCGTTGTGAAGTTGCGGAACGACATTTTGAATGTGCCGCCGACTTTGGGTTCCAGATGATAAACCGTGCAGGTAAAGCCGTTGGGCGGTAGCCATTTCGCGAGCGCGTCCGCCTCAACGAATGCGCGATAGACTTTTTCTGGGCTGGTTGCCAGGACGCGGTGCAGGCGTACGGTACTGGGCATATCATTTATCCTTGTGATTGGAGTGCCGATCCACCCAAGGACGAACCGGTCTTGACCAATCCGACAGAAGTTCTGAGGTTTTTTCATCCTACGCTGCGCCCGGCAGTTCCGGCTGTATCAGATCACCGAATCGGTCCAGCGGACGATGTCCTTGGCTGCATCGCCGAACGCATTGTCGAGCGCGCTGACATAGGCCTGGTTGCCGCTGCCCGAGACGGGCGCGGTCGCGGTAAAGCTCTTCGAGGCGCGCACCTCGCCATTACGGTCGTTCAGTATCCGCACGAACAGCTCGACTTCGGCATGTTCGCCGCGGTCGACCCTGACTTCAAAGGAACGGACCTCGACGATGACCTGGTAGTCGATCGCCAGCCCCTCGCCCGGCTTGCCCACACCGGCGAAACTGCCCGAGCGCTGGAATGTCTCGGCCAGCCGCGCCTGCACGATCAGCGGCAGCCGATCGGCCCATTGCGCGCCCTTGAGGTACTGGATCGAGCGCACGGACGGCTTGATGACGATGTTCTGGCTGTCCAGCGCCTTGAGCGCGGAGGGTTGGGCAATGAGGATCTGGCGGCGGCTGCGGCCGCGCGCATCGAGCGGCGGCGCCGACAGTTCGAATGTGTCCAGAGGCGCCGGCCCGCCGCCCGGCAAAAACGCGCAACCGGCTACC
>NZ_RZSW01000513.1:0-4545 GCF_003997375.1 Mesorhizobium sp. M5C.F.Ca.IN.020.29.1.1
GAGTGGAACAAGCGCACTGGAGCGCTGCCGGTCCACAAGTCGGCCGAAAAGGATCCCTTCTACGCAAGCGAGCAGTTCAAGGGCTGGTTCGCCGAACTCGAGGACAAGGATGCAGTGCCGACGGTCATGCCGACCTATCTCGAGGAGTTCGCCTTCTTCAAGGACTCGATGGTCATCAAGACCAGTCAACAGGCCCTGCTCGGCGATATCACACCCGAGGAAATGGCCAACCAGTGGGCCGACTATCTGACCAAGGCGCAGCAGAAACACCTGGCCAAGAAATAAACGGCGGACCTAGAGCATCGGAGCCGCCCATCGTGGGCGGCTCCGATAGATCTCGTCCATGGTCGATTGGAAGGATGGCCAATTGGAACGAAAGCGTTAGCTGATGGTTTTTGACGCCACCGCCGGGTTCACGGAATCGCGCCGCCGGTCGCTGGTCGACCGGATCACGCGCCATGCCGAGCCGTATCTTTACACCGCGCCGGCGCTGATTCTGATCGTCACCATCATGCTGGCGCCGCTGGTGCTAGGCCTGTCCTACGCCTTCCGCGACGTGCACTTGCTCAACCCGTTCTCTGGCGGCTATGTCGGGCTCGATCATTTTCGCACCCTCTATGACGACGAAAATTTCTACCGGGCGCTGCGCAACACGCTGTGGTGGACCGGCGCATCCGTCTTCCTGCAATTCGTGTTCGGCCTGGTCCTGGCGCTGTTGCTCGACCGGCCGTTTGCCGGTCGCGCCATCGCGCAGGCGCTGGTGTTCCTGCCCTGGGCGGTGCCGACCTTCCTCACCGGGCTCAACTGGGCGTGGCTGTTCAACCCCGTCATCGGACCGCTGCCGCATTGGCTTTATGCGCTCGGCCTGATGAGTGAGCCGGCCAACATCCTTTCCAATCCGCAGCTCGCCATGTGGGGACCGATCATCGCCAACGTCTGGTGGGGCATTCCCTTCTTCGCCATCACGCTGCTGGCGGCGCTCCAGGCCATCCCGCGCGACCTCTACGAGGCGGCGGCGATCGACGGCGCCGGTGCGGTCAGGCGGTTCACGTCGATAACGTTGCCATTCCTTGCGCCGACCATTGCGATCACCGTGCTGTTGCGCACCGTCTGGATCGCGAACTTCGCCGACCTGATCATCGTCATGACCAGCGGCGGCCCAGCCGACCGCACGCAAATTGTCGCGAGCTACATCTTCACGCAGGCCTTCAGGGCCCTTGATTTCGGCTATGCCTCGGCCATTGCGCTGGTGCTGCTCATTCTGCTGCTCGCCTATTCGATGCTGATCGTCATGCTTCGGCAAGTCCTGATGGATCGGGCTTGATGGATCGGGCGATGACCAGATGAACAGGTATTCGATTTTCGGCACCGCGCTGCATCGCCTGGCGATCCTCTGCTACGTGGTCTTTGCGCTGTTCCCGCTGTTCTGGCTGTTGAAAGTATCGGTGACGCCGAACGATCTGCTCTATTCGGAGGGCGTGCGGATGTGGCCGTCGCGGATGAGCTTTGAACATTTCCGCTTCGTGCTCGCCCACAGCGCATTCCCGGTCTTCTTCAGGAACAGCATGATCGTTGCCGGCGCAACGGCCGTGATCGTGACGCTGCTCGCGTCTCTCTCTGGCTATGCGTTGTCGCGCTTCACCTTCCGCGGCAAATACTGGCTGGTCGCGCTGATGCTGCTCACCCAGATGTTTCCATTGGTGATGCTGGTCGCGCCGATCTTCAAGATGCTCTCGCCGCTCGGGCTGACCAACAGCCTGACCGGGCTGGTCGTCGTCTACACCGCCTTCAACATCCCTTTCGCAACGTTCCTGATGCAGTCGTTCTTCGACGGCATTCCCAAGGAGCTGGAGGAGGCGGCCAAGATCGATGGCGCTACGCAGTTCATGGCATTTCGCCAGATCGTCCTGCCGCTGACGCTGCCGGGCATTGCGGCGACGCTGGGTTTTGTGTTCACCGCCGCATGGAGCGAACTGCTGTTCGCGCTAATGCTGATTTCGGGCAACAGCGCCGCCACGTTTCCGGTCGGTCTGCTCACCTTCGTGTCGAAGTTTTCGGTCGATTTCGGGCAGATGATGGCGGCCGGCGTGCTGGCACTGATCCCGGCCTGCCTCTTCTTCCTGTTCATCCAGCGCTATCTGGTACAGGGCCTGACGGCCGGCGCGGTCAAGGGCTGAGTGAGGTTTCATGGCATCGATCGACATCCGCAACGTCCGCAAGAATTTCGGCATCGTCTCCGTGCTGCACGGCGTCGATCTGGCGATAAAGAACGGCGAGTTCGTGGTGCTGGTGGGCCCGTCGGGCTGCGGCAAGAGCACGCTGCTGCGGATGATCGCCGGGCTCGAGGAGGTGACCGAAGGTGAGATCCGGATCGACGGCATGCGCGTCAATGAGCGGGCGCCCAAGGACCGCGACATCGCCATGGTGTTCCAATCCTACGCGCTCTACCCACACATGAACGTCGCCGAGAACATGAGCTATGGCTTGCGGATCCGGAAGGCCGCCCACGAGAAGATCACAGCCGCTGTCAGCAATGCCGCCCGGAAGCTTGAGCTGCAGCCGCTGCTTGCGCGGCGGCCGAAGGCACTGTCGGGCGGTCAGCGCCAGCGCGTCGCGATGGGCCGCGCGATCGTGCGCCAACCCAAAGCATTCCTGTTCGACGAGCCGCTGTCCAACCTCGACGCGCGCCTGCGTGAGCAGATGCGGGCAGAGATCAAGAAGCTGCACCGCGACCTCGGAGCGACCTCGATCTATGTCACCCACGACCAGATCGAGGCGATGACACTGGCCGACCGGATCGTCGCCATGCATGAGGGCGTGGTGCAGCAGGTCGGCAGCCCGCTGGAGCTTTACGACCGCCCTGCCAACCTGTTCGTGGCCGGCTTCATCGGATCGCCGGCCATGAATTTTCTGTCGGCACGCTATGAGGTCGGCGCAGGCACGGCCGGCGCACGATTGCCTGACGGAACGCTGATTGGGCTTTCGTCTGGTTATCAACTGGAGGAAGGCGCGGCGGTGACGCTCGGCATCCGGCCGGAGCACGTCGAGATGTCGCCGGCCTCGGAGAGCAGCCTGAGGGCGACGGTCGACCTGATCGAGCCGACCGGCTTCGGCATCATCCTGCATCTCGGCCTACACGGCCTGCCATTCAACGTCTTCACGCTCGACCGGGCGGCGCTGACGGCCGGCCCGACGGTGACGGTGGCGTTCCCGCCGCAGCATCTGCATTTGTTCGATGAGACGGGAAAGCGCGCATTGGAATCGAGCCTCCAGAAGGGGAAGGGCTGATCCTCCTTACGATCGCTCAGATCATTCGGATTCTCCCAAAACCGGTTTCCACTTTTAGGTCCCATGTTATTGTCTATCTTGGCACCGCCGAATTCGATACAACGTCCGAGCTCGGCCTCGACATGCTCCTGGACGAAATGGAACGCGCCCGCGGCGGCGCTAAATAATATCCGGGCAAGGTAGTCGAGCGCATGCGCTTTCTGTTTTTTCTGATCCTGCTCGCCGGCACCGGCATCGGCGTCGTCTATCCCTGGGCGATGAGCAATTTCTCCGGCCATGAGATCGGCACCTGGCGGGTCTACGAGCAGGGCCGGTTCAAGCCGGTGACGGTACCACTCGCCGCTCGCGACGCGCCGGTGCGGGTGCTGGTCGACCTCACCGCGAGGGCCGAACGCATCGTCGTCTCGCAACAGCGCACCGTGCTGACGCTGACCGCCGCCACCGGCGGCAGGACGGTGCTCGCCTCGATGCTGCAATTCAACCATTCGGAAAATCCGCGCCAGGTCAGCCCGCAACTGCCGGACAAGATCTTTCGCGACGAGGCAGGCCTGATCCCGACGGTCAGCCCCGGCCCCTACATCTTCACCGTCGGCCCAGGCGACGCCGAGGGCATCGAGATGCGGGCGGTGGACTTAGTGCTGCGCTCCGGCGTTGGCGAGGTCGATCAACGGGCGCAGCCGGTCGGCTTCTCGTTGATGGCAGTCGGCCTGATCGGGCTGGTGCTGGCGTTTCGTTTCGGTGGCGGCGGCCGGCCGCAGAATCCGAATTCGCAGCCGCCACAGCCGCGCTGGGGCAGGGGCGGGTCGTCGAATTGAGTATCGTATGAACTACCGCCACGCCTATCACGCGGGAAACTTCTCCGATGTCGTCAAGCATGTCGTGCTGAGCCGGCTCGTCGAATATCTGAAGCAGAAGGACAAAGCGTTTCGCGTCATAGACACCCATGCCGGCATCGGCCGCTACGACCTGTCATCGACTGAAGCGCAAAAGACCGGCGAATGGCAAGGCGGCATCAGCCGGCTTTTCGATGCCGCGCTCGACGCGCCGGCGGCAGCACTTCTGGCGCCTTATCTGGAAGCCGTCCGTTCGCTCAATTCTGAAGGCGGCCTGAAAAAATATCCGGGCTCGCCGCTGATCGCGCGTCATCTCATGCGCAAGCAGGACCGGCTGTCGGCGATCGAGTTGCATCGCCAGGATGCCGCGAAGCTGAGAGCGCTATTCGCCGGCGATTTCCAGACCCGGGTGATCGAGCTCGAT
>NZ_RZSW01000514.1:0-4539 GCF_003997375.1 Mesorhizobium sp. M5C.F.Ca.IN.020.29.1.1
CTGCCGGCCCACCCTTTGCCGGTGATGTGAACGGGGCCAGTATTTCCTCCACTACTGGGGCCGCAAAGCTCTCCTGATGATAGTTGGCCATGTCGAATCCGGCCGCCTCAAGCATCTGCCGCACGGCGCGCATGAACGGGTCGGGACCACAGCAGAAAATTTCGCGCTCACGAAAATCGGGCGCCAGCAGCGGCAGCCGTATCGCGTCGATCCGGCCCATATGGCCGAACCAGCCCTCGCGGCTGGAGCGCTCCTCGATCATGAAGCCAAGCGTTAGGCCCGGCATGCGGCTGCCGAGCAGTTCGAGCTCCTTGCGGAAGATGATCTCCTCGGGCTTTCGTGCGCAGTTGACGAAGCCGACATCTGTCCATGGCGCACAGTCGTTCAGCCAGCGCAGCATTGACATCATCGGCGTCACGCCGGAGCCGGCCGAAATGAACAGATACTTGGCCGCGGGGTGGCTGTGCAGCGAAAAGTCGCCGGTCGGCCCATAGGCTTTCACGTGAACGCCGGGTTTTAGATTGTCGAACATCCAGCGTGTGCCGAGGCTGCCGGCCTGGGCTTTCACCGTCACCGCGATCGAGAACGGCCGCGACGGCGAGGACGACAGCGTATAGGTCCGCATCAGCGGGCCGTCAGTGGTCGGCAGTTCCAGCGTCACGAACTGCCCCGGTCTGTAGCGGAACCAGGTCTGGTTGTCGGAGCGGAAGGTGAAGGTCTTCACGTCAGGCGCCTCGTCGCTGACGCCGATCACTTCCAGCACCTGAAGCCTGTCGTTCCAAGGCGCCATCTCGTCGAGATGGCGGTAGAGCCCGAGATCCGTCATCGCGTTCATACCCTTGACCTTTCTCAGGCGACGCTGCGCAACGCCGGCCGGCCGTCCTCGGCAAGGCGCGGCCCGATGAAGGAGGCGTACCATTCGACGAACTGGATGACGCCGCCCTCATGCAGTTCAGAATAGGGGCCGGGCTCATAGGCCGGCGACAGGATGCCGAAGGCGTTTTCCTCGACGATGCGGCGGTCCTGATCGTTGGTCTCGGTCCAGACGTGGGTGAGTTCGGCGAGATCGTAATCGACGCCTTCGATCGCGTCCTTGTGGACGAGCCATTTGGTGGTGACGGCCGTTTCCGTGGCGCTGATCGGCAGCACGCGGAAGGTGACGGCATGGTCGCCGAGGATGTGGTTCCAGGTCGTCGGATAGTGATAGAGCAGCAGCGAGCCGATGCGCTCGGTCGAAACGCTGTCGGAAAGGTTCTTCTTCACCGCGCGTCTTCCCGTCATCGTGTAGCTGACGGCATCGCGCAGCAGCGGCGCGCGGGTGGCACGATACTGCCCGGCCGGATCGATGCGGAACTTGCTCGGCAAGCCCGCCGCCTCGCATTTCGCCCAGTGCATGAGCATCTCCGGATCGCTATCGGCGCCCTGCACGCCAGTCACGGTCGGCGCTTCCGGGAATGTCTTGCACAGTTCCGGATGGTTGCCGGCGCAATGGTAGCACTCGCGGTTGTTTTCCCAGACGAGCTTCCAGTTGCCCTTCTCGACGATGGTCGATTCGAAGGCGATTTTTGCGTCGCGCAGCCGGTGCGGCAGGAGGTAAGGCTCGATCATGGCGCGCATCGGCGCGAAATCGGCGGGCTCCTTGGCCAGGCAGATGAAGATGTAGCCGCCAACGCTTTCGCAAGCCACCGGCTTCAGGCTGAACTGGCTCTTGTCGAAGCCGTCCGCCATCTGCCTTGCGAACAAAAGCCGGCCATCCAGCTCGTAGGTCCACTGGTGATAGGGGCAGACAAGCTTCGCCGCCGTGCCTTTGTCGGCGTTGCAGACGCGGCTGCCGCGATGCCGGCAGGAATTGTGGAAGGCATTGATCCTGCCTTGCTGGTCGCGGACCAGCACGACCGGATAGTCGCCGATCTGGGCAGTGATGTAGCTGCCCGGCTTCGGCAACTCGCCATCGTGGCCGATGAACAGCCAGTCGCGATACCAGATCAGCTCCATGTCGAGCTTGAAGAAATCGGCATCGGTATAGAAGGGCTGCTCGAGCGAATAGCCTGCCCTGCGGCCGTGCAAGAGCCTCAGCATGTCGTTGCGCGCATCCATGTCCTGTCCTTATAGCCGTCGCATCGGCCCGAAATCGGAATCGATTTCGGAAAGCACGATGCGCAATTCAAAGTCTTGGAGCGTGTTTTGTGCGTCCAAATGGACGCACGTCGCTCCAAAGACTGAACTGGTGGTGATGGAGGAAGGATCGCTCGCAGGCCGGCGGACAGGCCAGACATGCATCATCCACCTCTTGACCGCCCACCGCGATCAGTCGTGTCTAGAAATCTCGGGCTGGTTTCCGGGCTCTGGAGTGTCCTTGCGGACTCATCGCGACACCTTCCCAGGCTTGTGGCCCAGTGGTCTCCCGTTGCGACTTGAACTCCACCACCGTTGCGGGGGCAGCGCCGGGTTCTGACCGGCTTCCCAATTCTCCGCTTCGTCGTCACCAAGCGGCACCTGAGTTGCCGTGATCTAATCATGACGGCTGGCTGACTGTCGGTATGAAAGCGACATCGTATCCATGCGGCGCGACACGACGGCGAAACCCTGTGGGCCGGGATTTGAGGGGGATGAATTTGCACCCGGCTGCGAGCGCTGCCGGTTCTGAAAGCACGCCGGATTTAACCATTGCAGGGCGCCTAAATGGTTAACGATTCGACAACAACTCAGCACCGGCTTTTTAAGCCGCTTCTAAAATCGAACCGAACGGTTCGTTTCTGTTGACAATGCGTGCATGACGCTGTGAACGCAGGTCCGGCAATTCGTCAAATGGTCGAATGGCGCCTTTGGCATAAACCTCTGAAACAAAACATAAAACAACACTACTGGAAGCATCTGGTACAATTTCAAGGTGTAGATTCTTGGTCCACACGGAACAACTTAGTGATTGGAATCCGCCGAATGGCCTTCCCACATCGGGGCTGTCCGAACGACGCGAATTCCTCCCAAGACACGCCGCTAGACGGACGGAAAATTAAGATACTGGAGTACCAAAAATGAAAAAGATTGCTCTTACTGCCGTCGCCGTTCTGGCCATCACCGGCAGCGCCTTTGCTGGCAGCGACCATTATGGGTCCAACGGCGCCAACCAGCCGGCCGCTGCGGTCGACAACAGCTCGTATACGGCTTCCATTCAGAAGCCGGCTCACGCTGAAAAGCCCGTTGTCCAGGGCGCTGACCGCAACCTTTTCGGCAACAATTAACAGCTGATCCCAAACAGCAGAGCGGCGTTGTCTTTCATAAAGACCGCGGCCGCCGCGCTGAGGGGATACGACAATTCAGGAGTACTAGAAATGAAGAAGATCATTCTTGCCGCCGCCGCCATTCTGGCCGTCTCCGGAAGCGCTTTTGCCGGCAGCGACAATTTTGGATCGAACGGCGCCAACCAGCCGGCCGCTGCGGTCGACAACAGCTCGTACACGGCTTCGATTCAGAATTCGGCTTCGACGCAGAAGCCGGTTCCAGCTGACGAGAAGCCCGTCCACGGCAGCGACCGTAACCTCTTCGGCAACAACTAGTGTCGATCCCAACAGCAGCGGCGGCATTTGCCCGCCGCGCTGGTGGAACACGAAAAATCCAGGAGTACTGAAATGACGAAGATTGTTCTTGCGACCGCCGCCGTTCTGGCCGTCGCCGGCAGCGCATTTGCCGGTAGTGACAATTTTGGATCGAACGGCGCCAACCAACCGGCCGTTGCGGTCGACAGCTCGTACACGGCTTCGACCCAGAATTCGGCCCCGGCGCAGAATCCGGTTCCGGTTGACGAGAAGCCTGTCCACGGCAGCGACCGCAACCTGTTCGGCCGCTAACAGCGACCTGAACGCACAAGAGCGGCGGGCTTTGCCCGCCGCTCTTGTTTTTTGCCTTCGCCAAACTGCCTGTATCCAGCAGTTAGGCCGCCGGCCTCAGGCTGCCCTTGCTTCCGCTTTGTGGAGTGTGAAGGAATGTCCGTCGGCATCGAAAATATGCAGGTCGCCGGCATCGGCATTCAACCGCAGCGCAGCACCCCGCTTGACCTCGACATTGCCGGGCAGCTTGGTCACCAGCGGCAGTTCGGAGCGGCCGATGTCGACATAGACGAGCTGAACCTCGCCGAGCTGCTCGACATAGTCCACCGTTCCCTCGAAAAGATAATCCGTCCCGGTGGCGATCATCAGATCCTCCGGCCGCACGCCGAAGCTCACCGAAGCGCCCTTCACTGACGCTGGCGTGGCGATCGGCACCGTCGCCTTGCGCCCGCCGACATGACTGACGACGGTCGGGTCGCCTGATTTGTCGATCGTCGCCGGCAGGATGTTCATTGCCGGCGAGCCGATGAACTGGGCAACGAACAGATTGCCGGGTTTCTTGTAGAGATCCATCGGCGTGCCGACCTGCTCGATATGGCCCTCCTTGAGGACCACGATGCGGTCCGCCAGCGTCATTGCCTCCACCTGGTCGTGGGTGACGTAGATCATCGTTGTAGCCGGCATCGACTCCTTGAGCTTGGCGATTTCGATG
>NZ_RZSW01000515.1:0-4538 GCF_003997375.1 Mesorhizobium sp. M5C.F.Ca.IN.020.29.1.1
GAAATTGAGAAGTTCGCCCATATTATCTTCTCGAGCAGCCCGGCGCAGCGGGAGTTCTGGCTCGGCCAGCGGGGCGTGACCGTTGGACAATTGCGTGCGCGATACGACGGCTGCAAACCCTGTCTCCACGGGAGCGACTCCCACGACCAGATATCTGTGGGGCAGCCCGTCGATAATCGCTTCTCATGGATCAAGGGTGGCCTAGAGTTCGATGCTCTCCGCCAAGCCTGCATCGACCCGGAGGGGCGCGCCTACGTCGGCGAGCAACCGCCTCGGTCGGCAATGCCGTCGCAGGTCATCTCGGACGTCATGATCGATGACGCGGACTGGGCAACCACGCCTTCGATCCCGCTCAACCCCGGCCTTGTAGCCATCATCGGTCGCGGGGTTCGGGTAAGACGGCCTTGGCAGACGTTATTGCGGCAGGTTGCGATGCAATCTCGTCCTCCGGTTGGGATGCAGACGAGAATATCAGCCCTTCCTTCCTGGCGCGGGCCCGCAGGCTGATCGGCAACGCGACGACGACGCTCACCTGGGGCGGCGGCTCGACAGTCACGCGCTCCCTCGAAGGCAGCGACGCCAACGGCCACATGTCCTTTCCTCGCGCCCGCTATCTCTCCCAGCAGTTCGTCGAAGAGCTCTGCTCGGCTAAGGGCGTTTCCGATGGTCTCGTGGACGAGATCGAGCGCGTGATCTTCGAGTCGCATTCGCAAGAAGATCGTGATTGGGCAACCGATTTCGCCGAGCTGCGCGACCAGCAGACTGCACGGTTCCAACAGGCACGCGAGCGCGAAGCCGGCGCGATCTCGGACGTCTCCGACCGCATCGCCAGCGAGTTCGAGAAGGAAAGCCTCGTTGCCACGCTGGCCACGCAGGTCGCACAGAAGAGGCAAATGATCGCGGACTACACAACCGACCGCGCCAAACTCGTTGTCAAGGGAACTGAAGCGCAGGTGGCCCGCCACACCCAGCTCAGCGGAGTGGCTCAGAATCTTCGAAACAAGATCCAAGCTTTTGGAAATCAGCGCCGCACCTTCGTCGCCCTGCAGGACGAGGCTCGAAGCATGCGTGCCACTGGCGCGCCGGAAATGCTCCGTCAAGCCAAGGCGCGGCACGCCAATAGCGGCCTGGACGCCAAGCAGTGGGACGACTTCCTGCTAATCTACAAAGGCGACGTCGACAAAAGCTTGACGGCTTACATCGCGTGGGCGGATGGCGAGGTTCGGAAGCTCAACGGCGTTCCGCCGCCGCCTGGCGATCCAAACGTCGCGCTGGTTGCGGACAATGCTGATCTATCGGCACTTCCGCTCGCCCCGATCGTCGCTGAGATGACGCGCTTAGGGACTCTTTTCAGCGCTGACAAGCTGGTACGGGACCAATACACGGCGCTGACCGGCCGTATCGCGCAAGAGAATTCTGCGCTCCAGACCCTCGAAACCCGGCTTACCGATGCGCAAGGGGCGGCACGGCGCCGGAAGGAGCTTCAAACTGAGCGCGATGACACATATGGGCGAGTCTTCGAGGCGATCATCAACGAACAGAACGCGCTGGCCGGCCTCTACGCGCCGCTAATGGCGCGGCTTGCAGCGTCATCAGGCACGCTCAAAAAGCTTAGCTTCTCGGTCCGCAGGATCGCTGATGTAGAAGCATGGGGCTCGGTTGCGGAGGAAGAGCTCCTCGACAGACGCAAGGCCGGCCCCTTCTACGGCCGTCGCTCATTGATCACTGCTGCAACGGAGGCGCTAAAGCCCGCGTTGGAGACGGGCTCGGCGGCGGAGGTTCAGGCTGCGATGACAGCCTTCATTGGAAAATACGCCAATGACCTTCTTTCCCACGCGCCTTATGCGCCCACGCAACAGGCCGAGTTCCGCGCCTGGTCGAAGCAATTCGCGCATTGGTTTTTCGGGACCGACCACATCATCGTCCGGTACGAGATCTCCTATGACGGCGTCGACATCCGGAAGCTCTCGCCTGGTACGCGGGGCATCGTCCTCTTGCTGCTCTACCTCGCTCTCGACGATTCAGACGATCGTCCATTGATCATTGACCAGCCGGAGGAAAATCTTGATCCGAAGTCGGTGTTCGACGAACTGATCGCGCTGTTTATCACGGCCAAGTCGAAACGTCAGGTCATTATTGTCACGCACAACGCCAATCTCGTCATCAACACCGACGCCGATCAGATCATCGTAGCCGAAGCTGGCCCGCATCCGTCAGGCGGTCTACCGCCGATCAGCTATGTGGCCGGCGGGCTCGAAAACGCCGCAATCCGCAAAGCCGTGTGTGATATCCTTGAGGTGGCGAAGCCGCCTTCCGCGAGCGCGCACGGAGACTTCGTGTTCGTCTTGATCGCTGAGAAGGTTAAGAAATTAGCTTTTTGTATTAAGGAGCGCATCAAGAAAACTAAGTGTCGAGTCGGGAGAAACGGCTCGACCGGGAAGGCCAGCAAGTTGGTCCGCCTCACGAGATAATCGGGTAGATGGGGTATTCGGCTTGCGCCCCGTCTTCAACGGTGATGCAGGAAGGTGCTGCGCTTCGAGCTGATGGTAGAACGTGGTCTGTTCAAACAGCCACAAGCATCAGGAAAGGAAGCGCAGCGTGAAACACTTTATCGGCCTCGATGTCGCGGTGAAAGAGACCGCCGTTTGCATTGTTGATGAATCCGGCAGGATTTGCCGCGAGGTGAAGGTCGTCAGCCATCCCGACGATCTCCTCGCCGTACTGAAGGATCCTGCCTTGAATACTGAACGGGTCGGTCTCGAGGCGGGGCCATTGTCGCAATGGCTTTTCGAGGAGCTGGCGAGCGTCGGGTTGCCGGCTATCTGCATCGAGACGCGCCATGTGAAAGCATTCCTGAAGGCGCAGCCGAACAAGACGGATCGCAATGACGCACGCGGCATCGCGCAAATGATGAGGGTCAACCTGTACCGCCCGGTGCATGTGAAAACGCTCACGAGCCAGAAGCGGCGGGCACTCCTAACGGCCCGCAAGCTACTGCAAGGGAAGGCAATCGCCATCGAGAACGACATCCGCGGCCTTCTGCGCAACTTCGGCCTCAAGGTCGGTGTTGTGGGAACGGTGAAGTTCGAGGAGCGCACTCGCGAACTCGTCGAAGGCATGCCCGATCTCGAAGAAATCATGGAGCCGCTGCTGGCCGCGCGGCGGGGGCTGCGTGCCGAATTTGCTCGCCTGCACAAAAAAGTGCTCCCAGGAACGATACGACCTGCCGGCGCTTGATGACCGTTCCCGGTGTCGGCCCCGTGGTGGCGCTCGCCTATGCCGCAACAATCGACATTCCGCAGCGGTTCAGAAACTCCAAGGCGGTGGGGCCCATCCTGGGGCTGACGCCGAAGCTAAACGAGTCCGGGGAAAGCAAGCGCGTTGGATGCATATCCCTATGCGGGGACGGCATGATGCGGACGTTGCTCTATGAGGCTGCACAAACGCTGATCACTCGCGTGACGAAATGGTCGTGGCTCAAGGCCTGGGCGATGAACGTCGCCAAGCGGCGCGGGATGCGCAAAGCAATTGTCGCGCTGGCACGTCGCCTGGCGGTCATCATGCATCGCATGTGGCTGGACGGCGCCGAGTTCCGCTGGACAAGGGAAACCATAGCCTCAACCATTTGATCCAGGAGGCCGAAAGGGAGAGAGACAGAGAGTTCCGCCGCCGGCGGACGGACGTCCTTCGCAGGACGATGGATGAGGCGAGTTCGCTGAGACACTCGTACTGATTGCAACATGCGATCAAGACGCTTGGTAGATTGTGTCGCTTCATTCTCCTAACCCCATATTGGGAGGGCGAAACGCCGATCCCGGAGAGAAGCAAGGCCCTGCGGAAGACAATCAAACTGCCGGAGACACTGAAAGCTTGGTAGCGCAGCGCTTGACCTCAACACGCCGAATAGAGAAGTGTCTCACGTTAGGGTCTTCATCGGCTCTACGGCGGATGGTGTCCCGGTGGCCAGGACGCCGAGACCACTCAGATGTGCCATACTTGCGCATCTCCGGGGACTGCATCGAAAACCGATGAGGTATCGGCAATGTGCTAGCACCGTCTTTGCCACGGACTTTAAAATGGAATCTACGATGGACGCTGTGAACCGAGAGAACGCCGCGCCTCTGACGCTATCGACCCGACCACGCGTCAGCGTTCTGGCCCGCACAATTGGTTCGAATTGAAGCTGTGCACCGTGGCTACCTTTTCCAGCACCTGTACGCAGTTCAATGCTTGTTGTCGGCCGCGACTTTGAGAGCGCAGGCAGTTTCGGTCGAGAGCGACGAAGATGTTGAAATTCAGCTCGATGGCGCCCGCATTTATGTCCAGGTGAAGCATCGCAAAGAAGCCCTGTCCTGGGGTGATATTGAGGGCTCTTGACGCGATTTGCAGGATTGCGTGCCTCTCATGCCGAGTATCCCCGCGGTCACGGCCGTCTTGCTGAGGTAGGCTGAAGGCTGCAAGTCCTAGTGCAAGCACTAGGAGTAGCCCTGTGACGAAGCATCAGATTGAAGTGATCACGTCGGTCGAGCGGCGCCGGC
>NZ_RZSW01000516.1:0-4537 GCF_003997375.1 Mesorhizobium sp. M5C.F.Ca.IN.020.29.1.1
CAATAGGCACTGCTCAAAGGCGCGAATCGCTGCAGATTGCGCCTAAAATCAACAAGAATGGCCAAGACCACTAAGAACGGGAGGTAACGATGTGCAGGGTTTTTGCCGGGCAGGATCCGGAGGGCTACCGGCAGATCAATCGATCGATCCGCATCGATGGGCACTCGACGAGTATCCAGCTCGAGGCGACGTTCTGGGCATTGCTCGACGAGATCGCCGACAGTCAAGGCTTAACGACGCCGAAATTCATCTCGAAGCTTTATGACGAGGCCATAGAGATCAATGGCCAGATTCCGAACTTCGCCTCGATGTTGCGCACGACCTGTGCCCTCTATCTGCGCGGCCATCGGCCGGGCATCGAAGAACACACGGCTCCGAAGCGGCAAGCAGCTTAACTTTCGCTCGCAACATCGAGTGCCAGGCGGGTCATATCGGTGAAAAGCGCCTGGCGTTCGGAATAATCGGTTTGCTCGCCGGTCACCACATTGTCGACGACAGTCAGGATCGACAGCGCCCGGGCGCCGAAATGCGCCGCGATGCGATAGAGCGCACTGGTCTCCATATCCACGGCCAGCGCGCCGTGGGCCTGCGCTTCGGCGAAGCGATCGCGCCCCTGAGGATGATAGAATATATCGCTGCAGATGGTCAGCCCAGCCTGATGTTCGATGCCGATTCCGGCAGCTCGGGCCAAGGCTCGGGAAAATAGCGCCGGATCGGGGCGAGCATCAGCACCATAGAGCCCAAAAACCTGGCCGCTCTCGGCACTTTCACCGCGCACCGACTGCGAGATCACCAGGCTGCGCAGTTTAACCGCGGCAGTTAGGGCACCACAGGTACCGGTGCGGATCAGTGTCCTCACGCCGTGGAAATCCAGCAATTCATGCGCGTAGATCAGGAATGACGAGACGCCGATGCCGGTGGACTGGATGCTGACGGGCTTGCCGCGAAACAAGCCGGTAAAACCGAGGGCTTCCCTTCGACGGTTGACGCAGCGCGGCGCCTCCAGAAAGGTTTCCGCCATCCATTCGGCACGCTGCGGGTCGCCCGGCAACAGCACTGTTGCGGCATAATCACCCTTGCCTGCCTCGTTGTGCGGCGTCACGGCATGCTCCCCCAAAACCCGCCGCCCGTTTCGCCCATAATCATGGCAGTCTCACGCCATTTCGCAAGTGCGAGAATTAGTAAGCCCTAAGATTCCAGCACATCCTTGACGATTGTGGCCAGTTGCTTGAGCGAAAACGGCTTCGGCAGGAAACCGAAATGCGCGTCTGCCGGCAGGTTTTTAGCGAACGCATCCTCCGCGTAGCCGGAAACGAAGACGAATTTGATGTCGGGCTGCCGCTTGCGCAATTCGCCAAGCAGCGTCGGCCCATCCATCTCAGGCATCACCACATCGGAAACGACAATGTCGACCTTGCCGCCGAGCGCCTCGAAGACTTCCAGCGCCTCGACGCCTGAGGACGCTTCGTGGACGGTATAGCCGCGCGACGTCAGGGCCCGCATGCCGCCCAACCGCACGGCATCTTCGTCCTCGACGAGCAGCACCGTGGCCGAACCCGACAGATCCTTGGCTGCGTCGGCGATCTTTGCCGGTGCAGCCGGCGCCTCGCCGGGTTCGCCCCCCGCTCTCGCCTCTGCAATGTAGCGCGGCAGGAAGATGCGGAACACCGATCCCTTGCCGACCTCGGATTCGCAGAAGATGAAGCCGCCTGTCTGCTTGATGATGCCATAGACCATCGACAGGCCGAGGCCAGTGCCCTTGCCGACCTCCTTGGTGGTGAAGAAGGGTTCGAAAATCTTCTTGAGTACTTCGGGGGCGATGCCGCTGCCGGTGTCTTCGACTTCGACCACCACATAATCGGCCGGCGCAAGTTCGCGGTAGGGAAGGCTCTTGCTCTCCTCTGTGGTCACATTCCGGGTGCGCACGGTGAGGTCGCCGCCGTTCGGCATCGCATCGCGCGCATTAACCGCCAGATTGACCACCACCTGCTCGAACTGCCCGATGTCGACCTTCACCGGCCACAGATCGCGGCCATGATCGACCTTCAGCTTTATGTCGTTGCCGACCAGACGGGCCAGCAGCATCCGCAGATCGGCTAGCACGTCGGTCAGGTTGAGCACCTCCGGCCGCAGCGTCTGCTTGCGCGAGAAGGCCAGAAGCTGCCGCACCAGCGACGCCGCCCGGTTGGCGTTCTGCTTGATGTTCATGATGTCCGGGAAGGACGGGTCCGACGGGCGATGATTGGTCAACAAAAGGTCCGACGCCATGATGATGGCGGTCAGCACATTGTTGAAGTCGTGTGCGATGCCGCCGGCAAGCTGGCCGACCGCCTGCATCTTCTGGCTTTGAGCCATCTGGCCCTCGAGCGCCTTTTGCTCGGTGGTCTCGACGGCGTAGACGATGGCCGACTCTTCGGCGCCCTCGCCGGTGCCGTCGGCGACCGCGTTGACGTAGAAGCGCATATGCCGTTCTTCATTGCCGGGCAGCAGCGTATCGATTGGTTCGATGTCAGCCTGCCTTTGTCGCGCTTTCTCGAACGCCGCGGCAAAGGCGGGCCGGTCGCGCTCATGGATCACCGAGTCCAGCCGCACGCGCCGATCGACCGCGTCGCCGTCGACGACGGAGGAAAACAGCGACAGGAAAGGCGCGTTGGTGCGCAAGATGCGCCCGCTGTTGTCGACAGCTGCTATTGCCATCGGCGTCGAATTGAAAAAGCGGGTGAAGCGGATCTCCGAGGCGCGAAGGTCGGCGGAAGCGTCCTCGCCTTGCGTCCGGTTGAGCACGATGGTGCGCGTCGGACCGTTGACGCCCTCGCGGCTGGCCGAGACCCTATGCATGAAACGCACGGGCAGCGCCTCGCCCTTCACTGTCGTCAGATCGAGATCGATGACCGCATTGCGCGTGGTGCCCGGATCGGCCTTGACCGAGCGAACCAGCGCCATGCCGTCGCCGGCGACGATCTCCGGAAGGGTGACGGCGCCAGGCGTGAAACTCGTCAGGTCGATGCCCAGCCACTCCGCAAGCGTGGCGTTGATATAGGTGACGCGGCCTTCCTGATCGGCCGAAAAGAAGCCGGCCGGCGCATGGTCGAGATGATCGATGGCCTCCTGCAGATCGAGGAAGAACCGCTCTTGCTCCGCGCGTTCTTCCGAGATGTCGGCGAGTTGCCAGGCGAGCAAGGGCAGCCGCTGGCCCGGGACGCTGAAGGCGCGGGCGCGGGCACGATACCAGCGCGCGCCCGGCTCGGCGCCGGGTCGAATGGATTGCGCAAGCCGAAACTCCCCGTCGCCGGGCTGGCCGTCGCGCAGGCCGGAGGCGAGCCGGTATATGGTCACCGAGGCCTCGGGAACGTCGGACAGCAAACCCTCGACCGTCTTGAGATCCGCCGAAGACGCCGCGCCCGTCATGTCGGCATAGGCCCGGTTGGCGTAGACGACACGACCCTTGGTGTCGGTGACCAGAAGACCTTGCGACATCGAATCGACGAAGGCTTTCGACAGCTCGTCACTCGTCGAGCGCGGTGTGATCTGCACGAAGCCGATGGCGGTGGCGAACAGGAAGCCGACACCGATCATCGCCAGCACACCAAGCATTCCAAGCAGGAATGGGTCGCCAAGACGTTCGCGGAAAAGGCCGAAGACGATCGCGGCGCCAGTCAGGACGACGATGAAGACGATGAGCCGGGTGACCGCACCCGGTCGCGTGTTCTGGTCGACGATCGGTACCGGATAGAAATCGCCGCGCGCTTCCTTGGCCATGTGCCCCCTGCTCGTGAAATCCGGTACTTGCCCCTGCCCGGTTGAATCACATTCTCAGGGTCCGGAAAAGGCCTTGGCGGCAAATGTCCGCTAAAAATGACGCCGTTCGGCGCCTGGTGTGGTGAATCCGAAATTCGCATTACCCTGGGTGCTGCGGGGAGCGAATTTCGGATTCACCACACCAGCAACGTGCCGAAAATCCAGTGTGGTGGATTTGAAATTCCGGAACGCTGACGCCCTCAATTCGTAGGGACTTCAAATCCACCACATTGGTGTTTCAAGCTGTTCAAGAGCCGCGAAAGGCGACTTGCAGTGGCGTGCCGCAACAGTTTAGTGTCGCGTCTTCTTCGAAAGCCGATATTGGGGGCACCAATGCTGCAGTGGCTGGATAGTGTGGCGGGTCCTGGTTATGCCGCGGCAATCCTGTGGACGTTTGTCGCGCTTGTCCTCTTGGTCATCATTCTCCTCATCATCAAGCTGGTCCGCAATCTGACCTTCGGAACATTCGTTGCCGGCGGCAGGAACCGCAAGACGCGCCTGGCCGTCATGGACGCCACCGCTGTCGACAGCCACCGCCGGTTGGTGCTGGTGCGCCGCGACGACATCGAGCACCTGCTGCTGATCGGGGGCCCGACAGACGTCGTCGTTGAACGCGACATCCGGCTGTCGGCGCTGCGCCGTCCCGCGCTGACCGGAGATGGTGGTGGCCATCAGCCGGCACCGCGGCCGCGCGCGCCTCAACCAGCTCCTGCGCCAATGAGGCAAGCACCGCCTCCGC
>NZ_RZSW01000517.1:0-4529 GCF_003997375.1 Mesorhizobium sp. M5C.F.Ca.IN.020.29.1.1
CCACACAGTCATGGCCTTTATCGGCGCGGTTGGTGGCATCGTCCTCTTTGGAGCATCCGGACTCGTCCTCGGCCCTGCGGTGATCGCGGTCACCATCAGCCTCATTGACATTCTCAAAAAACGGTTGAACGGCCAACCCGGGGCGGAACTGACGCCAAAGCGCTACACGAAGCCATCACGTCAGTCCGGAGCCGGGCCTAGTCGTGAGTAAGCACCGCCACGCGCCCCTGTTCGATTCTAGACCTAAAGACTTGGCAGGCCGTATCGCTCGCGAAGGGTGCGCTCACCCCCAGCGTCGAAAAGACTTCCGGACGCTCCAGCAAAGGCATCACGTCGTCGATGAAGCTTTGCTGGTCGACCCAATAGTCGAGGCTAGTCGAGGCAAGCGGGTCGCTTTTCGGGTATGCGCCAACCGGCCTCGTGACTGCCGAGGCCAAAGATCACGGCATTGAGATATGCGCAGCGGCGGGCTCATTTTTCGCCGGCTATATAGGCGTTGCTGTAATAGGCCGCGAAATCGGGGCGTGCGCCGATCAGGTTCCCATCGCTGTCGCGCAGGGCGCCGGCCTTGAACAGGTAGTCGCCGATCGCCTCCATCTTTACTGGATCGATTGTGCCGATCGCGCCGGTGGGGCTTTGCAGATAGTGGCCGTCGACCAGCGCCTTCAGGGATGCTTCGATCAGCGGACGGTCGGTCAGCACGTCGCTGTTTGCTGCGATCAGGATATCAGCCGCTTCTTGCGGATGTTCGACGGCGAAGGCATAGCCGCGCCTGGTCGCGGCGATGAACCCAGTTGCCGTGTCCTTGTTCTTTTCGAGGTAGGCCCGGCTCGAGCCAATGAAATTGGTGTGTTGGTCGGGCGCGCCGTAATCGGCGTAGCGGAAGGCGCGTTGGGCCTTGCCGTCAAGTTCCGCTTTGATCCCCTCCCAAGTATAGACTTCGAGCGTAAAATCGACTGCGCCATCGGCCAAGGCCTCATAGGCGGAGGTGCCCAGCGTCACCGTTTCGAATTTGCCCTCGCCGCCATCATGGCGGATGATGGTGCCGATCAGCGCATTCTCCCAGGCGCTGCCGAAACCGCCATAGGTTAGGCCGTCCAGGTCCCTTGGGGACTGTATATCGGCGCGGTCGGCATTGAACACCAGCCTGCCGGTTTCTGTCTGCATGATGGCGTAGGTGGCGACGAGGTCGGCGCCGGCGGTGCGTTGGGTGAACAATCCTATGGATCCCAATATACCGAAATCAGCCACGCGGTTGGCGATCAGCGTACCGGCCGCAGTGTCGCTGTAGGGCAGGATCTGCACGTCGAGCCCGGCCTCGGCGTAGAAGCCTTTCGCCTGGGCGACATAGAGCCCGACATGGTTTGTGTTCGGCGTCCAGTCTAGTGCGACGGTGACAGTCTGCTGGGCGCGGACGGACGTGACGGGACCGAGCCCGGAGATCAATGCGGCAGCGATGAAGAGGCGTCTGGAAAGCATGGTCATGTCCTTTGGGCGGGCTGTGGATCGAGCAGGGTATCGAGGATGTCGGCTTCGATGGCGCTGGCTTCCGGCGAGACAAGATCCGTGCGCGGGCGCGGAAGAGGTATGGCGATTTCGCGCAGCACGCGGGCGGGGCGGCTGCTCAGCACATAGATGCGGTCGGACAGGAAGACTGCCTCGCGCACGTCGTGGGTGATCAGCAGGACGGTCCAGCGGTGTCGGTCCCACATCATCGCAAGCCAGCGCTGCATGCCGGTGCGCGTGAGGGCGTCGAGTGCGCCGAACGGTTCGTCGAGCAACAGCATGGCGCGGTCCTGCACGACGGTACGCAACAGCGCGGCGCGCTGGCGCATTCCGCCCGAGAGCTGCGCCGGATACCTTTGCTCGAAGCCCGCAAGGCCGAATTCGCCGAAGAGCGGCGCCACCTTGTCGCGCGCCGCCTTGCGGGACATGCCTTGCACTTCCAAACCGAGCGCGGTGTTGTCGATAACCGTGCGCCAAGGCATCAGGGCATCGTGCTGCGGCATGAAGGCAAACGGTCGGCGCGCGTCGGCCAATGGCCGCCCGTCGAAGTCGACACCGCCGCCGTAGCCTTCGAGACCGCCCGTCAGCAATTTGAAGATCGTGGATTTGCCGGCTCCGGAGGGGCCGAGGATTGAAACGAATTCGCCCGGCTCGACATGCAGGGTGATGCCGGCAAGCACGTCAATGTCGCCAAAACGCTTGCTGACTTGGCGCAGCTCCAGCCGCCTGCTCATGATTTTCGTGCGGCATCGAGCCGCTCCCATGGCATGGCGGCGCGCTGGATCAGCACCGTGGCGGCAAACAGGGCCAGCGTGAGCAAGGCGCTGATCAGCACGGCTGCGAGCACGAGATCGGGCCGGAAATTGTTCTTGGCGTTGAGCATGTAGATGCCGAGCCCTTTGGCCGCGCCGGCATATTCCGCGAAGATGGCGCCCACCACGGCGTAGGTGATCGAGATACGCAGCCCGGCGAAGAAATAGGGCAGCGAGGAGGGCAGGCGGGCCAGCAGGAAAATGCGCATGCGGGAAGCGCCCATCGAACTCAGAAGCGCCGAGATGTCCCGATCCGTCGATTCGTAACCCTGCACCAGCGCGACCAGCATGGGAAAGAAAGTCACGAGGGCGACCAGCATGATCTTCGGCGTCAGCCCGAAGCCGAACCAGAGAATGACCAGCGGGGCGATCGCCACCAGCGGCAGCGTCTGGCTAATGATGAAGACCGGGAACAGGGCGCGGCGCAGCGGTTTGAAGAAATCGATCAGCACCGAAAGAAGGAAGGCAACGGCCAGCGAGCAGGCGAAGCCCACCAATGTGGCACTGGTGGTCGGCACAGTGTTGTCGAACAGCGCCTGGCGCTGCTGGATGGCCTGGGCGAGAATGCGTGACGGCGCGGGCAGCGTGGTGGGCGAGATGCCCGAGATGCGCGCATAGAGCTCCCAAGCCAAAACCAGCGTGCCGACAGATAGCAAGGCCGGTCCGATCTTGGCGAACAAGGCTGCGATTCGCGGCGCGGCGGAGAAAGATTGGGACATGCGAGACCTGTCTGGCGCGAAAAGATCAGCGCGGGGCCGGGCTGTTGGCCGAGACCGTGAGGTCGGTCGTGACATGGCCCTCGGGCGTGCCAACCGGGAGCGTCGAAATATCGCCTGTGCCCATGCGCAACCGATCGCGACAAGGGTCGAGCGCATCGAGCGCGGAGATGTCGACACCGACGAAATCGCCGGTCCTCGGATAAAGAGAAATCTGTACGTCAGAAAACATCGCCCGCCTCGCTCCGCTGGTATTATCCAGATCAGCTCTAGGGTTTACGGGCTTGCAGCCCATCTCTCAGCCCCGACGATACGGAGCACCCCTGTGGATGGCGGCAATTAAACAGATATGGGGTGGAGCTGCAAGTCAGGGTCCGGCCCCGTGAAACTTCGGGTCGGAGGAGGTGGGCCGCAGTGCTATGCGATCGCAGCGGGTGCGGAAAGGCGACGATCGAGTGGACAGTTTCCCGTTCGTCGCCATTGTCGATGCCAGGCGTTTGGTGAATTGTGGAAGCATGAATTGCATTCGTTGTAGGCAGCGGGTTTCTATTTCGCCCATTACGACCGCGCTTTGTTGGAGAGCCAAATGCAAGAATTTATCCTTTTTGCGCTCGTAGGGTTTGTAGCTCAAGCTGTCGACGGGGCTCTCGGCATGGCCTACGGCGTGGTTTCCTCGACAACGCTGCTGGGGTTTGGCGTGTCTCCTGCACACGCTTCGGCTTCAGTTCACGCGGCTGAGTTGTTTACCACTGCGGCCTCGGGTTCGGCTCACCTCTATCACCGCAATATCGACTGGAAACTTTTCTGGCGGCTGATGCCATTTGGCGTGCTCGGCGGCGTTCTCGGCGCTTTTGTGCTCACCTCGTTTGAGGGGGCGATCATGAAGCCATATGTGACGACATACCTTGCGCTCGTCGGAGCTTGGCTCCTGTTCCGTTCCTTCCGGCGGATCCCAAGCAAACCGGTCCCTGCGGGCGTGGTGCCTCCCCTTGGGCTTGGTGGTGGATTTCTCGATGCCGCAGGGGGTGGCGGATGGGGACCAATCGTAACGACGGGCCTTCTCGGTTTTGGCGGGACGCCCCGCTACGTTATTGGAACAGTAAATGCGAGCGAGTTCCTCATCACGCTCTCGGTGTCTCTGACCTTCTTGTTTGCATTACTAACGGGCCATTGGGCGGAGGCAGGAGAGCTAACGGAAAATCTACTCTCTGTCGCCGGCTTGATCCTTGGCGGCGTAGTCGCAGCGCCGATGGCCGGTTGGGTGGTGAAGTCAATCGCAGAAAAGACGCTTCTCAGGCTCGTTGGCATTCTCATTATACTGCTGGCGGGCTGGCAAACCGCGCAACTCTTCGAATGGGTGTAAACTGAGGCACATCGAAAAAGTTGTCGGCGTCGCTTCCCCGGCGGCCGTGCCGGAAACGAAAACTCAGTTCCCAAATGGAACGAAGAGACCCCTTTGATGTTTGGCTTCCTTGGACAACCGGAGGACGAGTCG
>NZ_RZSW01000518.1:0-4526 GCF_003997375.1 Mesorhizobium sp. M5C.F.Ca.IN.020.29.1.1
ATTCTAAAAACCCCCGCCCGTCTAAGCAAAGGAGCCATTTTCGTTGTCCTCAGGCTGCGGTCGGGCTTGGAATGCGCGGCAGGTTCTCTGCCAGAAACCGCCAGTCCTCGCGCTCGCTTTCACCTTCATGGCGCTTGCCGAAGAACTGGATGATCATCTTGCCGTCGGCGCCATAGGCTTCGAGAGACGTGACATGGCCGTCCTTGGTCGGTTTGCGCACGGCCCAGACCTCATGGATGTGGTCGGTTCGCAGATGCAGGTGAAAGGTTTCGTCCAGCACGTTGATCCAAGGCCCCATCGGCTTGATCGACTTGATCGGGCCCGAATGGATCTGGATGCAGCCGCGATTGCCGACAAAGCACATGATCGGCATCTCGCCCTCGGCGGCATGATGGAACATGGCGCTGACGGCATCGTTGTCGAGCAGCCAAGCGTAATCCTGGCCGACCATGCGCATCGCCTGGCGGCGGTCGAGCTTCAGCGTCTTCAGCATGCCGAAGAACTGATGCACGTCCGTCAGGCGGCTCCAGCGGTCGCGCAGATCGTCGACATCAGCGGGAGCGTCGGAAGGCCCGGCCTCGCTCTCGAGCCCGTCTTCTGAAATCGCCCCTTCTGAAATCGCGACCCCCTCTGAAATCGCAACCATTGACTCCTGGTTCGGCGATTCGAGTTCGGCCACCAGCTTCTGATAGGCATAGAGGTTGGACGCGGGCCGCAGATGCACCTTGTGCACCGCCTCGCCTGCCGCATCGAAGAACTGCAGGCTGCGCCTGATATCGCCGCCGTCGCGCTTTTCGACGGCAAAGCCGTGCGCCCAGACTTTCGGGAAGATGCGCAGGTCGATGTTCTCGCCAAGCACCATGGCGTTGTGATTGCCGGTGACGACTTTGTCGTAGACGCCGATCTTCTCGTGCACAGCGCTTTCGTTGCGGGTCAGCGCCATGACCTCGCCGACGGCTTCGAGGCCGGTCAGAAGGTCATTGACGCGCGGCTCGACGCGGACGACGCCGTCGCCGCAATGCGCAGCGACCAGCTCGGCTTCCGAAATGCCAAGCTGGGCGGCGAGATCGCGCTCGCGCGTCTTCGGATTGTCTGCCCGCGCCCGCCGGATCTCGTGCGGAGCGGGTTTTACGCGCTGGTCCATGTCTTAAACACCTGCTTGTCTTAACACTCACTCGCCTTACAGCCACTCGCCTTGCAGCTACTTGTTGAGGATCAGCTTGCCCTGGCGGGTAATCTTCAACCGATAGAGCGCACCATGGTGCTCGATGCCGATCTCGTGCTCGCCCTGGAACAGTGTGTTGCTGGACAGGGTCCTCACGGTCAACGGGACCCGATCGAAACGAGCCGAATTGTCGTCGGAACGGCGGACGCGATAGCGAAAGTCATTGGGATTGTGCGTGTTCATCTGGTTCGATCCCTTTCCTGGGCCGGGCTTGGTCGGCTGGCTCGACGCTTGCGTGAAATGCCGATTCATTTCTTGACTTGAATAATCATGTTTATTAGTCAGTGCAATACCGGACTAAGTTAGTCAAGATTTAAGACGCCGGACACGACGAAAAATGCCAGCAAGCGCCACGCCAGCCAGCATCGAACCTGGAATTTTGGAGTTGGGGCATGGGGTTGGCGAATTGGGGACGGCTGGGTCTGGCGAATGGCAGCCCAGTTAGGGCGCATCGAAGTCCGGCGCATCGATCAATGGCAAAGGGCATGGCGGCATTGCTGGCGGGTGCTGCGGCGATCGCTCTGCTCACGCCATCGGCAAACGCTCAACAGGCCGCCCAACCGACAGCAGACCAGCAGCAGGCCGAACAAGCGCAGACGCCTGAAGAGGCTGCCCCGGCAGGCGCAACGCTGCTCGACCAAATCCTGGTCATCAGCCGCACCGGCGAGACGGCGATCGATTCCCTGGCTTCGGTCAGCCATGTCGATCAGGAGCAATTGGAACGCCGCATGGCGACTACGCCAAACGAAATGCTGTTGGGTGTGCCGGGTGTAGCGGTCCAGGCAGACGCAAGGCGCGTCAGCTCCAGCATCAATATCCGTGGCTTGCAGGATTTCGGCCGCGTCGCGGTGATCGTCGACGGTGCGCGGCAGAATTTCCAGCGCTCCGACCACGGCACGCAATCGACCTTCTACATCGACCCGGAGCTCATCAAATCTGTCGACGTGATCCGCGGCCCGGTCGCCAACACCTACGGCTCGGGCGCCATCGGCGGCGTCGCCTTGTTTGAGACCAAGGACGCGGAAGACTATCTTCGCGACGGCGAGACATGGGCCGCGTCCGCGACCGGGCGCTACGAGAGCAACGGCGAAGGCTGGACGACCAGCGCCGCCGGCGCCTACCGTTTCAACGAAAACTGGGATGTCCTCGGCAACATCGTCTATCGCGACTATGACGACTACAAGGATGGCGGCGGCGATACGGTGAACGGCACCGGCTTCGACGTTTTAAGCGGTCTTCTCAAGACGACCATCCGCCCTAGTGAAAACAGCGAATTGAAGCTGGGCTGGAATGGCACGAGCGACGGCTGGAACGAGGTCAGCGGCGGCACGCCGGCGAATGACGTCGACCTGGAGGCGAACACCTTCACCGGCCGCTACAATATCACCGACGAAGACAAGAGCTGGCTCGATCTCCACATCAACGCCTCCTACAACAAGACCAATTTGGTCATGACGAGCCTTGTTCCGCAAAACCGGTTTGATCCCGTCACCGGTCTTCCCATCGTCCTGCCGGCGGGTTCGATGTCGACCTTCGATATCGCCACTTCGGGCATCGACATCTGGAACACCTCGCGGTTCGAGACCACCGGTATTGCGCACGAGCTGACCTACGGTGGCGACTGGGTTGGCGACGACGTCGAGACGGGTGGCGCAGCAGGCGGCGCCAGTTTCTATACACCTTCGGGCAAGCGAAACGTTTCTGGCGCTTACATCCAGGACAAGCTCACCTGGGACTGGCTCGAGGTCATCGCCGGGCTGCGTTACGACAGCTATAAGCTCGAAAGCGATGTCGGCGAAGCCTCAGGCGACCGGCTGTCGCCGCGCATCACCGTCGGCGTCTCGCCGTTCGAAACCGCCAGCCTTTCGGGACTGCAACTCTACGGCACCTATGCGGAGGGATATCGCTCCCCGTCGCTGTCGGAAACCCTCATCAGCGGCAACCATCCGGCAGGCGTCAGCTTTCCGTTTCTCCCCAATCCCGATCTGAAACCTGAAATCGGCAAGACCGTCGAATTCGGTGTCAACCACAAGCTGGACGACATCCTCGAAGCTGGCGACGCGTTTCGTTTCAAGGCGGCCTACTTCAACAACGATGTCGAAGACTACATCGACGGCGTCACCCTGTCGGCATTCGACCCGACCAGCGGCTGCCCATTCGGCCCCGGCATCCCGATCTGCTTCCAGTACCAAAACTTTGCAGAAGCCAAGATTCGCGGCTTTGAAATGGAAGGCGTCTATGACGCCAGCTGGGGTTTCGCCGGGCTTTCGGCGTCGATCATCGATGGCCACACCATCTCATATGACGGCGAGCGGGCAGACCTCGTCACCGTGCCGTCTTCCCAAGTCACCGCGCAGCTCGGCTTCCGCTTTCTGGAGGACAAGCTGACCGTCGGTGGCGAAGTGCAGTACAATGGCAAGCCGAAGGGCAACCCAGTGGCCAAGGACTACACGCTGGTCAATGCCTTCGCCAGCTACCAGGCGACCGACAATTTCAAGGTTGACTTCCGCGCCGACAATTTGTTCGACGTGAAATACACCAACCCGTTGAACGCATCGGCCACGAGTGTAATTTACGAGCCCGGCGTCACGCTCAAGCTGGCGGCGACAATGCGATTTGGAGGCTGACGACAATGATAAGCTTGACGGCATCGCTTCGCCTGCTGACCTCGGTGCTGGCGATGCCGCTTGTGATGGGTCCGGCGTGGGCGCAAGAGTCCGCGCCGGTCCCTGCTCTCACGCTTGAGCTCAATGGCGCGCAGGCTTCCGAAAAGGGCTGCCGTTTGACGTTCGTGGTCAACAACACTCTCGGCGCCGACCTCTCGAAAGCAGCGTTCGAGATCGCGCTGTTCAACGAGGCCGGCGTCGTCGACCGGCTGACCGTGCTCGACTTCAAGGACCTGCCGGCGGGCAAGACCAAGGTGACGCGTTTCGATCTTGCCGGCGCCGATTGCGCCAAGGTCAGCCGTGTGCTGATCAACAGCGCGACCGAGTGTGCGGGCACCGGCATCGAGCCGGGCGCTTGCATGCGTGGACTGAAGACCGAAACTAAGACCGGTATCGCTTTCGGGGTCTGAGAAGACAGTGGGACTGGAGCCCGCCCTCGCGCGAAACCCGTCGCACGGTCTCTGGCCGGCTCCGTTCTGTGGCCGCTAGATGCCAACGATCTTGATTTGACAAGTCCGCGCCGGTTGCGGCAGGTCTCGCCGCGAGCCATGCAGAACATCAGTCCCCTCCCCGACGCCGATGGCGAACTGGCAATTGCGCCGACCGGACCGCTTGCGCCAGCCCGACCGTCAGCC
>NZ_RZSW01000519.1:0-4525 GCF_003997375.1 Mesorhizobium sp. M5C.F.Ca.IN.020.29.1.1
CTCGCCAAAAGTCGAAGCCCAAGGCACATAAAAGGTCACGATCTCGAACTGATTTGGAGCCATTCGCAGGGCAGCGTCGAATTCCGCCTTGGCGCGCGCGAGATCGCCCTTTACGACCAGGCTCCGGGCGAGAACGGCATGCGCTTCGGCATCGGCCGGATCGAGCGCGACTGCACGTTTAGCGGCTTCGGCGGCGATACGTCGATTCTTTTCGGGTTCGATGTCGAAACTGGCCAGCACGGAATGCGAATGGTGCAGTTCCACCCAGGCGCGGGCCAGCGTAGGGTCCAGTTCGGTGGCGCGGCTGAGAAGTCTGATGGCTTCCTCGACGTCGGCGCGATTGATTTGTTCCAGCTTCTCGGTACCGATGAGGTAGAGTTCGTAGGCGTTGAGGTTGCCGGGAGGTTTGCGGTGCGCCGTTATCCGGCCTGCCTCTTGGATCAGGCCGGCGCCGCCGCCAAGCCGGTTGGAGACCTGCTCGGCAATCTCCGTCTGAATCGCAAACAGGTCCCGGTCCGGCCGGTCCCACCGGTTCGACCATAGATGATTACCGGTCTTCGCGTCGATGAACTGAGCCGTAACCCGCACGCGATCGGCTTGGCGTTGAATCGAGCCTTCGACCACAAAGCCCGCGCCGAGCGCTGCACCGACCTCAGTCGGGTTGGCCGGCTTGCCTTCGTAGACTTCCGTCGAGTTATGGGCAATGACCCGGAATTCCGGAAACCGTGCGAGATCGGTAATGATATCCTCTGTGAGCCCGCCGGCCAGACGCTGAACACTTGCTTCACCGCCGATCGCTTGAAACGGCAGCACCGCGACGGATGGCAGGACCGTGTCAGAACGCTTCTCGATGGCGAGACCCATGAAGAGCCAGACTGCGCCTGCCGCCAGCAAGCCCAGCGCCACAGTCGCCGCGGTCCATCTCCACCTTACCGGCGCCGAAGGCGGGTCCGCGGCCACGATCGCCAGCCTGTATCCGCGTTTCGGCACGGCCTTGAGTACTGACTGGCTCTCGTCGTGAAGCGCGCGGCGGATGTCGCGTACGCATTGCACCAGACTGTCGTCGGTTACGAATACGCCTGGCCACACTGCCTGCATCAGCTCATCTTTGGTGACCAGTCGGCCGGCGTTTTCCAAGAGATATTTCAGGAGGTCGAAGGCCTGCGGTCTGAGGGCGATCTCGCGCCCTTCCCGGTCACGCACAAACCCTCCGGCAACATCGACGATGACGCCGTTGATGGCGAATGTCCGGGCAGCCCGGGAATCCATCCTCCGCCTCCCACGGGGGGATTTCCAATTTATTATAGCAGTTTCCTGCAAAGGCTTGAATGGTGACGGAACATCTTTGTTTTCGGCAAATTTTCACCGATCTATCACCAGTTGTTCGTTACATTGGGTGCGGCGACGATCCAATGTCTCAGTCGTTCCGAAGATTTGGAATCGGTTCAATGCTGAGACCCCGTCCCCTGCCGACCGTTGCCGCCATTTTCGTGGGCGGGGCTCTTTGTTCGCCGGGTGTCAGCGCGCACGATGCAGGAACGGGATGGTACTACCCGCCCAGCTGCTGCAACGGCGATGGCGCCCTCGGCGATTGCCAGATGATCCCGGCCAACTCAGTGACGGAAGCGCCGGATGGTTTTGCCGTAGTGCTGTTCCCCGGCGACCACCATCTGGTGACGCGAAAACAGAGCTTCCGGATCCCGTACGGCAGCGAGATCAGGTCGAGCGACGGCAACTATCACATCTGCCTTTACCCGACGCAGGCCACCGTCTTCTGCTTCTTTGCGCCGCCCGGATCAGTGTGACTGCTGCGGGGTCATGACCACGTCGGTGCCAGGATGTCTGCTGCAGCCGGCATTTACAGTGCAGCCGAATTGCCAGTGCCCGGCGCGGTCGCGCCACAAGCGGACCTTCGTGCGATCCGACCTCTTTGGCGGCAGACGATCTCTGGGTGGCCCGAAATTTGGTCGTGCCGTAAGGCGGCACAGATGCTATCTTAGTAGCAGCTAATATTGGGGTAGCAGCTAATATTGGGTCGAGGGGACGACCATGCAAAGGAGGACCGACCATGAAGCCGCATTCTCTCAGCGCCCGCCGTATTGGCGTGCTTCTGTTCTCACTGTGGGCTTTCGGGCTGATGACGTCAGCCTCAATGCCGGCAGACAGCAAATTCGCCGTCAAGCCGGTGGTTGAGAAAAAGCTGAAGGAACTGCCGCCCGGACCATTGTTTTGGCGGCTGGAAAATTTCCCAACGCTGGCGCAGGCCCAGAGCGCTGCCGGCCCGACCTCGCTTGCGGCGGAGGTCGCGGGCAAGGTCTGGCTGTTCACGCTTGGGCCGAAGGATGGCTCGACGCCCGGCGGAGCCAAGGTCGTCGAGATCGGACCCCTTCCGCCGATCAGCGCCAGCGAGTATTTGCTGCGCGTCAACCGCGCCGGCGGAGCGCCCGGTGCCAAGACGCCGATCCATACGCATCCGGGACCGGAGGCCTTCTATGTGCTGGCCGGCAAGCTCGGCCAGAGAACGCCCCACGGCGTAACCTACGCCGAAGCCGGCAAGGCCATGACCGGACACGGGGCCAACACGCCGATGGAAGTGTTCAGCGCCGGCACAACCGATCTCGATGAGCTGGCCATCTTCGTGGTCGACGCCAATCAGCCGTTCTCGTCGCCGGCCAGCCTCGACTGAGACGACATTTCCCGGGGTGGCGCGAATGTTCGGTACGAGCTGAGGCGGCACCCCAGCGTCAGACTTACACCACCAGTTGCCCCCGATTATTCCGAAAACCGGTTCCACTTTTCGCTGACGCGGACCTTCGGGATCATGGTCTACTCCAGCCAGTCGGTGACGAAGCTGCCGTTTTCGTGGATGTCGGTGGTCTCCAGCGGGCCTGGGCCGATATTGGTGAATTTGTGCGGCGTTTTCGGCGGCACGATCAGGATCTGGCCGGCCGACGCCTCGATCTGCCGGTCGCCGACGGTGAACAGCCCGGTGCCAGTGCGAATGAGGAAATCTCGCAATAGGGATGCATGTGCAGCCGCGGGCCGCCGCCGATCTCCTGCAGATAGTTGAAGATCAGGCAGATTTTGGAGCCGTAGGTGCCGCACTGCAGCTCGCCTTGCCAATGGTCGGGCCAGCGGTCGGGCGCCTTGGCCCATTTGTCGCGGTCGATGACATGCGCCATGAGCCGAGGATAGACCGAGGCCGGGGCTTCTGTCGAGGCAAACGCAGGCGCTGCTTTGCGGTTGATTTACGGTCGTTTTCGGCGTGTTCGACATGTGCCCGTCGCCACGCCGCCCGACGTCGAATTGCGTCCCCGCGACAATCTGCCCTTGTGCCTTCACCCGTCTGGACAAAAACGGGCTTCACGCATAAACCGAAGGCCAATTGCCGGAGGAATTCGCAAGCCTGTTCGCCATGCGCTGTCGGGTTGGCGTGAAAGAGCGGGGAACAAGCCTCGGCCACCGGCACGGAAGAGGCGAAAGGATCAGGCACCCGTGAGCGCAACCGACATCCAGGATCCCAACCGTCGTGATTTTCTCTACGTCGCCACGGGTATGGCGGCGGTGGTCGGCGCGGGTGCCGTCGCCTGGCCGTTCATCGACCAGATGCGCCCGGATGCCTCGACGCTGGCGCTGGCCTCGGTCGAGGTCGACGTCTCCTCGCTGACGCCCGGGATGTCGCTTGTCGTGAAATGGCGCGGCAAGCCGGTTGTGGTGCGCAACCGCACCGAACAAGAAATGAAGGACGGCGAGGCGGTCAATCTGGCCCAGCTCAAGGATCCGCTCGCCCGCAACGCCAATCTGCCGGCCGATGCGCCGGCGACGGACGCCAACCGCACCATGCCGGGCAAAGAGGCCTGGATAGTGATGGTCCAGGTCTGCACCCATCTCGGCTGCATTCCGCTCGGCCAGGAAGGCGAGTTCGGCGGCTGGTTCTGCCCGTGTCACGGTTCGGTATACGACACGGCCGGACGCGTCCGCGGCGGGCCGGCCCCGGAGAACATGACGGTGCCGGTGTTCCAGTTCATTTCCGACACCAAGATCCGTATCGGCTAAGGCTAAGGGATATTTCGATGAGCGAGGGACACTCGACCTATACGCCCAAGACCGGTATCGGACGCTGGTTCGACGCCCGCATGCCGCTGCCGCGGCTGGTCTATGACAGCTTCGTCGCCTATCCGGTGCCGCGCAACCTCAACTACGCGTACACTTTTGGCGGCATCCTGGCGCTCATGCTGGCGGCGCAGATGCTGACAGGCATCGTGCTGGCCATGCATTATGCGGCGGACAGCACTCTTGCCTTCGATTCGGTCGAAAAGATCATGCGCGACGTGAATTCGGGCTGGCTGTTGCGCTACATGCATTCGAACGGCGCGTCGTTCTTCTTCGTCGCGGTCTACATCCACATCTTCCGCGGCCTCTACTACGGTTCGTACAAGGCGCCGCGCGAGCTTCTGTGGATACTCGGCTGCATCATCTACCTCCTGATGATGGCGACAGGCTTCATGGGTTATGTGCTGCCCTG
>NZ_RZSW01000051.1:0-18940 GCF_003997375.1 Mesorhizobium sp. M5C.F.Ca.IN.020.29.1.1
CCCTGGAGCGGTCCGAACTCGTCTTCGGCATCGGCCCGGCTGGCACGGGAAAAACCTTCCTAGCGGTGGCGCATGCGGCGATGCTGCTCGAACGTGGCATGGTCGAGCGCATCGTGCTGTCGCGGCCGGCAGTCGAGGCCGGCGAACGGCTCGGCTTCCTGCCCGGCGATATGAAGGAGAAGGTCGATCCCTATCTGCGGCCGCTTTACGACGCGCTTTACGAGATGATGCCGGCCGACAAGGTCGAGCGGGCGATAGCCGCCGAGGTGATCGAGATCGCGCCGCTGGCCTTCATGCGCGGCCGCACGCTGGCGCACTCCGCCGTCATCCTCGACGAGGCGCAGAACACCACGCCGATGCAGATGAAGATGTTCCTGACCCGTCTCGGCGAGAACTCTCGCATGATCGTCACCGGCGATCCGACCCAGATCGATCTGCCGCAAAACACCAAATCCGGTCTGGTCGAGGCGCTCAGGATCCTCGACGGCGTCACCGGCATGGTGACGGTGCGCTTCAACGAAGGCGACGTCGTCAGGCATCCGCTGGTCGCCGAGATCGTCAAGGCTTACGACCGCGACGGCAAGCTGGCCCGGGGCCTGGGCGCCGAAGGCTGATGATGCAGCCTTATGGCTGAGGACAAGAAATCCGGAGGCGAGGATCTTCCGGTTCCCGTCGACATCGATATAGCGGTCGAAGCGGGCGACTGGCCGGAAGAGGCTGCGCTGACGCGGCTGGTCGATCGCGCCGTTGCCGCTGCGTTTGCCGAAACCGGCGTAGCCGGCCGTTCCGAACTCAGCATCGTCTTTTCTGACGATGCCCATATCCGCAGCCTCAATGCCGGCTGGCGCGGCAAGGACAAACCGACCAACGTCCTGTCTTTCCCGGCTTTTCAGCTCACAACGGGCGGCCCGCTGCCGCCCATGCTGGGCGACATCGTGCTGGCCGCCGAGACGGTTGCGCGGGAAGCCGCACTGGAAGACAAGCCTGTCGACAACCATATCATCCATCTCGTCATCCACGGCCTGTTGCATTTGCTGGGCTACGATCACGAGACCGACGCCGAGGCCGAGGAAATGGAAGCCGTCGAACGCGCAGCACTTGCGAGGCTTGCCATTCCCGATCCCTACGCGTAACTAAAAAGATCAAATGACCGGACGACGATGAACGACAAACCAGAGACTGCCGCCCGCCCAGACGCCGGCAGTGCGACCAAGCCATCCGAACAGGCGGAAGAGAGCTCGAGTCCGAGTACCACGACCGGCAGCTTCGCCAGCGAGTCATCGCCTGCCGGTCCTTCCCTGTTCGATCGCGTGCTCGGCCTGTTCAGGCAACGCAACGGCGCCAGCCTGCGCGAGGAGATCGCCGACGCACTTGCCGAAACGGCGAGCGATGCCGGCGCCTTTTCGCCCGGCGAACGGGCCATGCTCAACAACATCCTGCGCTTACGCGAGGTGCGCGTCGAGGACGTCATGGTGCCTCGCGCCGACATTGAGGCGGTCGAGATCACGACAAACCTGGGCGATCTTCTGGGGCTGTTCGAGCAGTCTGGCCATTCCCGTATGCCGGTCTATTCGGAGACGCTCGACGACCCGCGCGGCATGGTCCACATCCGCGACGTGCTCGCGCACATCACCAAGATCGCCCGCGTCAGGAAGGGCAGGACGACCAGGAAAACCGCCGCCGCCACGCTTCTCGATCTCGCCAAGGTCGATCTCACGCGCACCATAGGCGACCTGACCCTGATTCGCCCGGTGCTTTTCGTGCCGCCGTCGATGCTCGCCTCCGATCTCATGGGGCGGATGCAGGCGATGCGTACCCAGATGGCGCTGGTCATCGACGAATATGGCGGCACCGACGGTCTGGTGTCGCTCGAGGATATCGTCGAGATGGTGGTCGGCGACATCGAGGACGAGCATGACGAGGACGAGCCGATGATCACCCAGACCGGCGAGGGCGTGTTTGTCGTCGACGGCAAGGCCGAGATCGACGATGTCGCCAAGATGATCGGCGAGGATTTCGCCGCCGGCGAGCATGGCGAATATGTCGACACGATCGGCGGCATGATCTTCAACACGCTTGGCAGGGTTCCGGCCCGCGGCGAAGTGGTGCAGGCCATCCCTGGCTTTGAATTCCATGTGCTCGACGCCGATCCGCGCCGCGTCAAGCGCGTGCGCATCATGGAAAGCCAGAAGGGCGAGCGCCGCCGGCGCGCGGTGCGCGCCGAGCAGGCTTGAAAGACGCGGCTCGCCCGATCGATCGACAATCCGTTCAAGCACTCAACCTTGCGCTTCTTACTTCGTCTGCGAACCCTGCTTTTGAGTCCGCAACGGTTGGATTGCCGAAATTCGGTGCGGCACGCTGGCTGAAGCGGTCGCCGTTTGGAGCGCGGACCGCGGCCTGATAAATCTTGCTCGGTGATTCGCACGACTCGGAAGCATTGATGAAGCGTCTGGCCGGCCAGATAATTCTGCTGTGGGGTTGGCGCCGCACGCTTGTGGCGTTTCTTGCTGGCGCGCTGGCGGTTCTTGCCCAGGCGCCTTACGATTTCTTCGCCGTCTGTTTTATTTCGTTTCCACTGCTGGTCTGGCTCCTCGACGGCGCGACCGGCGAAGCCTCCGATGGCTGGTTCTGGCGTTTGCGGCCGGCTTTCGCCATCGGCTGGTGGTTCGGCTTCGGCTATTTTCTCGCCGGCCTGTGGTGGATCGGCTCGGCACTTCTGGTCGAGGGCGACAGTTTCGCCTGGGCGCTTCCCTTCGCAGTGGTCGGAATTCCGCTGGCCCTCGCCTTTTTCTACGGCTTCGCAACAGCGGTTGCCCGGCTGCTGTGGAGCAACGACATCGGCCGCATCGCTGCCCTTGCCTTCGGTTTTGGCCTGGCGGAATGGCTGCGCGATTTTCTGTTCACCGGGTTCCCGTGGAATGCCGTCGGCTACGCGGCGATGCCGGTGCCTTTGCTTATGCAGAGCGTGTCGGTGACCGGCATGGTCGGCATGAACGCGCTGGCGGTCTTCGTCTTTGCATTGCCGGCCCTGCTTGCGGCGCGCCGGCATGTCCGCCTGGGAGCTGCACTGCTTGCCGTTGTCGTCGCGGCCCATGTCGGCTTCGGCTATATCCGGCTTGCTATTCCCGAGAAGCCGGCGGAGCGCGGCCTCGACGTCCGCATTGTGCAGCCGGCTGTCGACCTCAGCGAGAAGTGGGACGCTTCGGTGCCCGACCGGATCTTCGCTATGCTGATGGGGCTTTCGGCCAAGGCGCCGGAGGCCGGCCATGACAAGCCGCAATTGATCCTGTGGCCGGAAACCTCCGTGCCGTTTTTTTTCGCCGAACGTCCCGATGCGCTGACCGCGCTGGGAGAGATGCTTGACGACGGCCAGATGCTGATCGCCGGCGTCGTCCGGGAGGAGGGCGGCTCGGCGGCAGATGCCGACAGGCGGTACTACAATTCGGTGGTGGCGATCGACGACAAGGGCGAAATCGCAGATGCTGTCGACAAGGTTCATCTGGTGCCCTTTGGCGAGTATCTGCCTCTTGCCGACCTTCTTGGCCGCTTCGGGCTCAAACAGCTCGTCGCCGGGCCGACGACCTACGCGGCCGGCAATGAGCGGCATCCGATCGCGCTGTCCGGGGGTATCCGCGTGCTTCCGTTCATTTGCTATGAAGTCATCTTTCCCGATCTGGTGGCGATTGACGCTACGTCAGCCGAGCTTATTGTGAATGTCACGAACGACGCGTGGTTCGGTGACACGCCGGGTCCGTACCAGCATTTCAGGCAGGCGCAGATTCGTGCTGTGGAGAACGGGGTGCCCTTGTTGCGCGCGGCCAATAACGGCATCTCCGCTGTCGTCGATCCGCGCGGGCGTATCCTCGACGCGCTGGCGATCGACGCACGCGGAGCCATCGATGTACATGTGCCGATTTCCGATCAAGCCATCGTTTCTTCGCGCCAAAGACGCATTAACGGACTGATGATCTTGTTGCTGTTTGCCCTGGCCGCTTTCACATCGAATGTAAGGCAAAAGCTACGGGCGAATTGACAGTCGACACATTAGAAACTCATACTGTAACGGCCTGAAACTTCTCGAAGTCGGTACGTCGTTGTGTTGGGGCACCGGCCGCCGGCTTCGTTTGGGCAGAAAAACACAAAAAGCCGGAAAAATTCGGCGAGGAAAAAATGGCAGAAGAAAACAAGAAGAAGCCGAATCCTATCGACATTCATGTCGGAAGTCGCATCAGGCTTCGTCGCAATATGTTGGGAATGAGTCAGGAGAAGCTGGGCGAGAACCTCGGCATAACTTTTCAGCAGATACAGAAATACGAAAAGGGGACCAATCGTGTTGGTGCCAGCCGTTTGCAGGCAATCGCCTCGATACTCGGCGTTCCTGTCGCTTTCTTTTTCGAGGACGCGCCGGGCCAGGAGACCGTGGGCAACCGCGGATTTGCCGAGGATACATCAATGGCTTTTGCCGTCGAATTCTGCGGCAGTCCTGAAGGTCTTCAACTCAACCGGGCCTTCGTCAAGATCGCCGACGTGAAGATACGCCGCAAGATCATCGAGCTTGTGAAGGCCCTTTCCACCGACGAAGTCGATTGATTGGGCCGATTGATTTGGCCGTTGAAAACCCGGAAATGGCGAGGCCGTCATAGCGGGCAGGCAAATTCTCGCGATCTCGCGCACCGTGGAATTTACATCCCATAGGCATGCCGGAGAGCGGATCGATTTTACTCGACACCCATGGAAGCAACGTGTTGGAGCTAAGCGCGCTTGCGGCATCCTGCCGCCGGTCACAGTGGTACAAGATAATAGCGCGATTTTCATACCAGAATGGCCGCACCGCTTGACGAGCGCCGCCCGGCACAGCTAACACGTGGCGCGCCAATCGGCAGCGTGCCGATATTTTTTCAAGAGGGGACACCCGTGACGCGGCAAAACTATCTATTCACCTCGGAATCCGTTGCCGAGGGTCATCCCGACAAGGTCTGCGACCGTATCTCCGACGAGATCGTCGATCTGGTCTATCGCGAGGCCAGAAAGACCGGCATGGACCCCTGGAAGGTCCGCGTCGCCTGTGAGACGCTGGCGACCACGAATCGCGTCGTGATCGCCGGCGAGGTCCGCGTCCCCGAGACCCTGCTCAAGAAGGACAAGGCCGGCAACATCCTGATGGATGCCGCCGGTCATCCGCTCGTCAATCCGGCGAAGTTCAAGTCGGTCGCCCGCAAGGCGATCCGCGAAATCGGCTATGAGCAGGCGGGTTTCCACTGGAAGACAGCAAAGATCGAGGTTCTGCTGCACGGCCAGTCGCCGGATATCGGGCAAGGCGTCGACAACGCCTCCGACCGGCAAGGCGAGGAAGGCGCCGGCGACCAGGGCATCATGTTCGGCTATGCCTGCCGCGAGACGCCGGATCTGATGCCGGCGCCGATCTACTACAGCCACAAGATCCTCGAGTTGCTGGCCGCCGCGCGCCATGAGGGCAACGGCGATGCCGGCCGGCTCGGGCCGGACGCCAAGAGCCAGGTGACCGTCCGTTATATCGACGGCAAGGCGGCGGAAGTGACGCAAATCGTGCTGTCGACCCAGCATCTCGACGCCAGCTGGGATTCGAAGAAGGTCCGCAATGTCGTCGAACCCTATATTCGCGAGGCGCTCGGCGAGCTGAAGATCGCCGACAGCTGCAACTGGTACATAAACCCGACGGGCAAGTTCGTCATCGGCGGGCCAGACGGTGACGCCGGCCTGACCGGGCGCAAGATCATCGTCGACACTTACGGCGGTGCAGCGCCCCATGGCGGCGGTGCTTTTTCCGGCAAGGACACCACCAAAGTCGACCGTTCCGCAGCCTATGCGGCACGCTATCTCGCCAAGAATGTGGTGGCCGCCAAGCTCGCCGATCGCTGCACCATCCAGCTTTCCTATGCCATTGGCGTCGCCCAGCCGCTGTCGGTCTATGTTGACCTGCACGGCACCGGCAAGGTCGATGAGGCAAAGCTCGAGCAGGCGCTGCGCACCGTGATGGACCTGTCGCCGTCCGGCATCCGCCGCCACCTCGATCTCAACAAGCCGATCTACGCGAAGACGTCGTCCTATGGCCATTTCGGCCGCAAGGCCGGCCGTGACGGGTCCTTTTCCTGGGAAAAGACCGACCTCGCCAAGGCGCTCAAGGATGCACTCGCCGAAGCGCCCGCCGAAGCAGTCGCGGCCTAGCCGCGGCGTCCATGCATCCGAAAGACCGGCCAAGCCGTGCGACCGAAGCATTTTTCGGTCGCCGGCGCGGCAAGACCATCCGTCCGCAGCAGGCGGCGGCACTGGAAAGCGGCTTCAGCACCTACCGGCTCGATCTGACGGCCGGACCGCCGGCCGAATTGCGCAGCCTGTTCGAAGCCCATGTCTGCGCCATTCATCTCGAAATTGGTTTCGGCGGCGGCGAGCACCTGCTGCATCGGGCGACGGCGGCTCCTGAAACCGGTTTTGTCGGCGTCGAACCTTTCGTCAATGGCATGGCCAAGATGATGATGGCCGTCAGGGAACGGCCGCTTGCCAATCTTCGCGTCTATGACGACGACGCCACGCGCCTGCTCGACTGGCTCCCGCAAGCCTCGCTCGACGGCATCGACCTTCTCTATCCCGATCCCTGGCCGAAGAAGAAACACTGGAAGCGACGCTTCGTCAGTTCCGTCAATCTCCACCGTTTCGCGCGCGTCCTGAAGTCAGGCGGAAAATTCCGCTTTGCTTCCGATATCGATAGCTATGTGAACTGGACGCTGCTGCATTGCCGGGTACATGATGCGTTTGCGTGGCAGGCTGAAGAGGCCGCCGACTGGCATCGGCCCTATGAGGGTTGGCCGGGTACGCGCTACGAGGCGAAGGCCATTCGCGAAGGCCGGCGGCCGGCCTATCTCACCTTCGTCCGGAGATAGTCCTATTCAGCAGCGCGCGTCGCGCGCTTTGCCGTCGACGAGGACCAAAGATGTCCTCGCGCTGCGTCGCCGGTCTTAGAAGCGGCCGATCTTGTTGAAGGCGGCCGGATCCATGCCGAGATTGCGCAGATCGCGCGCGCGTGGCTTGCGGCCGGCTTCGACCGCGTGCGACGCGGCGACGGCGCTGCCGAACACGGTGAAGAAATCGCCGATGGCCGAGAAAACTTTGCGGTTGGTCATGATTATGCCCTTTCGCCTGCTGCGATGCGTGATTGAATTTGTGCAGCGCAACATAGATAGGCGCTTTCGCCTGATATCACAGGGACGTTGCCGCATGGCCGCCATGCGCCCTATGCAACGCTGCCCCCCGGCACTTTCACCATACCCTGCATGCGGACTTGAAACGGCGGCCGCGATCGTCTATATCAAGCTCAAATTCTTGGTCGGTATGGCGAAGAGTGGGTCCACCCGGTCCCGCTCTTTTTTGTTACCTTCCGACCGCCGATGAAGCGACAGGAATCGAATGACTGCAACGGTACCCGACAGCGACGACCGCATCATCCGCGAAAGCGGCATCGATGCGCGCATCGCGCTGATCGTGCAGCCGGTGTTGCGTGCCATCGGCTTCCGCCTAGTCAGGGTGCATCTGACGGGCCAGAACGGGCTGACGCTGCAGATCATGGCCGAGCGCGAGGACGGCACCATGACCGTCGAGGATTGCGAAGAGGTCAGCCGGGCGGTGTCGCCTGCGCTCGATGTCGATGATCCGATCGAAAAGGCATATCATCTCGAAGTATCGTCGCCGGGTATCGACCGGCCGTTGGTCCGCAAGTCGGATTTCGCGACCTGGACGGGTCATTTGGTGAAGGTGGAGACCTCGGTCCTTGTCGCCGACCGCAAGCGCTTCAAGGGCAAGATCGCCGAGAGCGACGCGGACGGCGTGCTGATCGAGCGCGACAAGGCGGCCTATGGCGAAGAGCCGACGGTGCGTGTGCCCTACGATGCGATTGCCGAGGCACGGCTGATCCTGACCGATGACCTTATCCGCGACGCGCTGTCGAAAGACAACAGGGCGCGCAAGGAAGCCAAGAAGCGCCGCGGCGAACCCGAAGACGCGCCAGAGGGCGCAGAAGCGGGCGCGGAAGATGAAACCGAACAGGAAATGTGATTGGGCTGCCGGGCGCAAAGGCTCGGCAACAAGCTCGGGAGAAAAACGATGGTTGTAAGCGCCAACAGGCTTGAACTGCTGCAGATCGCCGACGCGGTCGCGCGTGAAAAGTCGATCGACAAGTCGATCGTGATCGCCGCCATGGCCGATGCGATCCAGAAGGCTGCGCGCTCGCGCTATGGCCAGGAAACCAACATCCGTGCCGACATCAATCCGAATACCGGCGAGATGAAGCTGCAGCGGCTGATGGAAGTGGTCGAGAAAGTCGACGACTATGCGACGCAGATCGCCATTTCCTCCGCGCGCGAGCGCAATCCCGACGCCCAGCTCGGCGACTTCATTGCCGAACAGCTGCCGCCGATGGATTTCGGCCGCATCGCCGCCCAGTCGGCCAAGCAGGTCATCGTGCAGAAGGTGCGCGAGGCCGAGCGCGACCGCCAGTATGACGAGTACAAGGACCGCATCGGCGAGATCGTCAACGGCACCGTCAAGCGCGTCGAATACGGCAACGTCATCGTCGATCTCGGCCGTGGCGAGGCGATCATCCGCCGCGACGAGCTGATCCCGCGCGAGAACTACAAATATGGCGATCGCGTCCGCGCCTATGTCTACGACGTGCGCCGCGAGCAGCGTGGTCCGCAGATATTCCTGTCGCGCACCCATCCGCAGTTCATGGCGAAGCTGTTCACCATGGAAGTGCCGGAAATCTACGACGGCATCATCGAGATCAAGTCGGTCGCCCGCGATCCGGGTTCGCGCGCCAAGATCGCCGTCATCTCGCGTGACAGTTCCATCGATCCTGTCGGCGCCTGCGTCGGCATGCGCGGCAGCCGCGTTCAGGCGGTGGTCGGCGAATTGCAGGGCGAGAAGATCGACATCATTCCGTGGTCGCCTTCGGCTGCTTCCTTCATCGTCAACGCGCTGCAGCCAGCGGAAGTCGCCAAGGTCGTGCTTGACGAGGATGCCGAACGCATCGAAGTCGTGGTGCCGGACGACCAGCTGTCGCTGGCCATCGGCCGCCGTGGCCAGAACGTCCGGCTCGCCTCGCAGCTCACCGGCTGGGATATCGATATCCTGACCGAGCAGGAAGAGAGCGAGCGCCGCCAGAAGGAGTTCGTCGAACGCTCGGCGCTGTTCATGGATGCGCTCAACGTCGACGAGATGGTCGGCCAGGTGCTCGCCTCCGAAGGCTTTACCAGCGTCGAGGAAGTCGCTTATGTCGATGCCGACGAGATCGCGTCGATCGACGGCTTCGACGAGGACACCGCCTCGGAAATCCAGGCCCGCGCCCGCGAGTATCTGGAGAAGATCGAAGCCGAGCATGACGAGAAGCGCAAGGCGCTGGGCGTCAAGGACGAGTTGCGTGAGATTCCTGGCGTGACCACCGCCATGATGGTGACGCTCGGCGAGGACGGCGTGAAGACGATCGAGGATTTCGCCGGCTATGCGGCCGATGACCTGACCGGCTGGAAAGAACGCAAGGACGGCGAAACGAAGGTGTTCCCCGGCGTGCTCGCCAGTCACGGCGTGTCGCGCGCGGATGCCGAGCAGATGGTTCTGGCCGCCCGCCTCAAGGCCGGCTGGATCACCGAAGACGAGCTTGCAGCCGAAGACGTGCCGGCTGACGAAGCCGTTGGTGCGTGAGGTGAAACCGCATCGCACACAACCCGCCCTTGGACGAGATGAACGATCGCACTTGCATCGTCACGCGCAGACAGGCCGAACCGGATGAATTGATCCGCTTCGTCGTCGGCCCGGATTCGGCCGTCGTTCCGGATATCAAGAAAAACCTGCCCGGCCGTGGTTGCTGGGTGACGGCCGACCGCCTACATATCGACAAGGCGGCAGCGAAAAACCTGTTCGCTCGCGCCTTCAAGGCGCAGGTGACTGTGCCGACCGATCTCGGCGGCATGGTTGACGGGCTGCTTTCCAGATCCGCTCTGGGCATGCTCGGTCTTGCCCGCAAGGCAGGTGCGATCGCGCTCGGCGCCACCAAGGTCGAGAGCGCGGTGCGTGGTGGGCTGGCGCTTTTCGTGTTGCATGCGACCGAAGCGTCAGATGACGGCCTCCGCAAGATCCGCCAGGCGCGACGGGCAACCGTCCGGCTTGGCGGCCCCGCCATCCTCGCCTACAAACTTTTCTCCGAGGCCGAGTTGAGCTTGGCATTGGGGGGTACAAATGTGATACATGCTGCCGTTCTCGCGGGAGACGCGGGCAGGGCGGTCCAGAAGCGCATGGTTGCGCTCGACCGGTATCGGGGCGGTTCCCCGGACGATCTGGCAATGCTTGCGGCCGTTGCTGACGAAGATGATGCCGCAGAGGATATGGAATGAGCGATACGAAATCGGGCGACGACAAGACGTTGAGTGTGACGCCGAAGAAGACCTTGACGCTGAAGCGCCCCGGTACGGAACAGGGCACCGTGCGCCAAAGCTTCTCGCATGGCCGCACCAAGGCGGTCGTGGTCGAGACTAAGAAGCGCAAGTTCTCGCTGCCCGGCGACAAGCCAGAGCCGGCCGCTGCCCCTGTGTCCGTGTTCACGCCGAAGCCGCCGGTCGCGGCAGCGCCCGTTGTGCAGCAAGCGCCCAAGGCGCCGCCGCCTCCGCCGCCGGTCGAACGCGGCGGCATGGTGCTGAACGAATTGTCGCGCAATGAGATGGAGGCGCGCCGCCGGGCCCTTGAGGGTTCGAAGGTGCGCGATGTCGAGGATCGCCAGCGCGCCATCGACGAGGCCAAGCGCCGCGCCGAGGATGAAGAGCGCCGCCGTCGCGAGCGCGAGGAATCCGCGCGCCGCCAGGCCGAGGAAGAAGCCCGGCTGCAGGCCGAGGCCGAGTCCCGCCGGCGAGCCGAGGAAGAGGCGCGTCGCCGCGCGCCGCTGGCCGCCGAACTGGCGACAGTCGACGACGAGGACATCAAGCCGAAGCGGACCGGCGCCGGTGCCCCGGTGCGCCGTCCGGTCACGCCCGAAGTGGCACGCCCGGCTAAGCCGACCAAAGGCGAGGAAGATCGCCGCCGCGGCAAGCTGACGCTGAACGCCGCACTTACCGATGAGGATGCGCGTGCGCGTTCGCTGTCGTCGATGCGTCGGCGCCAGGAGAAATTCAAGCGCGCGCTGCATAACGAACCGCGCGAGAAAGTCATGCGCGAAGTGATACTGCCCGAAACCATCACCATCCAGGAACTGGCGCAGCGCATGTCCGAGCGCGCCGTCGATGTGGTCAAGTTCTTCATGAAACAGGGCCAGATCCTGAAGCCGGGCGACGTCATCGACGCCGACACGGCCGAACTGGTCGCCACCGAATTCGGCCACACGGTTCGCCGCGTCGCCGAGTCCGACATTGAGGAAGGCCTCTTCAATATCGCCGATCGTCCCGAAGATCTCGAGCCGCGTCCGCCGGTGGTGACCATCATGGGCCATGTCGACCACGGCAAGACGTCTCTGCTCGATGCCATCCGTAATGCAAATGTCGTGTCCGGCGAGGCCGGCGGCATCACCCAACATATCGGCGCCTATCAGGTCGAGAAGAACGGTCACAAGATCACCTTCATCGACACGCCCGGCCACGCCGCCTTCACGGCGATGCGCGCCCGCGGCGCTCAGGCTACAGACATCGCCATCCTTGTGGTGGCGGCCGACGATAGCGTGATGCCGCAGACGATCGAATCGATCAGCCATGCCAAGGCGGCCGGCGTTCCGATCATCGTGGCGATCAACAAGATCGACAAGCATGACGCCGACCCGCAGAAGGTGCGCTCGGAACTGCTGCGCCACGAAGTCTTCGTCGAATCGATGGGTGGCGAGGTGCTGGACGTCGAAGTGTCGGCGACCAAGGGCACCAATCTCGACAAGCTGCTCGAAGCGATCCTGCTGCAGGCCGAAATCCTCGACCTGAAGGCCAATCCGGACCGCACCGCCGAGGGCGTCGTCATCGAAGCCCAGCTTGACAAGGGCCGCGGCCCCGTCGCCACCGTGCTGGTCCAGACCGGCACGCTGATGCCCGGCGATATCCTCGTTGCCGGCAACGAATGGGGCCGGGTGCGCGCGCTGGTCAACGACCGCGGCGGGCAAATCAAGGAAGCGCCGCCGGCGATGCCGGTGGAGGTGCTCGGTCTGCAAGGAACCCCGCAGGCCGGCGACCGCTTCGCCGTGGTCAACAATGAAGCCCGCGCCCGCGAGATCACCGAATATCGCCAGCGTCTGGCGCGCGAGAAGGCGGTGGCCAAGCATGCCGGCCAGCGTGGTTCGCTCGAACAGATGATGTCGCAACTGCAGACGAGCGGGCTGAAGGAATTCCCGCTGGTCATCAAGGGCGACGTGCAGGGCTCGATCGAGGCGATCAACGCGGCGCTGGACAAGCTCGGCACCGACGAGGTGCGTGCGCGCATCGTCCATGCGGGCGCCGGCGGCATCACCGAAAGCGATGTGTCGCTGGCGGAAACCTCGGGTGCCGCAATCATCGGCTTCAACGTCCGCGCCAATGTGCAGGCGCGCGCGGCTGCCGCGGCGGCAGGCATCGAGATCCGCTACTACTCGATCATCTACAATCTCGTCGATGACGTGAAGGCGGCGCTGTCGGGCCTGCTGTCGCCGGAGCGTCGCGAGACCTTCATCGGCAATGCGGAGATCCTCGAGATCTTCGACATCACCAAGGTCGGCAAGATCGCCGGCTGCCGTGTCACCGAAGGCAAGGTCGAGCGCGGTGCGGGCGTTCGCCTGATCCGCGACAATGTCGTCATCCACGAAGGCACGCTGAAGACCCTGAAGCGCTTCAAGGACGAAGTGGCGGAGGTCCCGGGTGGCCAGGAATGCGGCATGGCCTTCCAGAACTACGAAGACATGCGCGTCGGCGACGTCATCGAGTGCTTCCGCGTCGAGATGGTGACCAGGACGCTCTGAGTTCGAGCGTCTTGAGTTGAGCATCTACTGAGACCGGGCGGTGGTCGAAAGGCTGCCGCCCAAAGCATATGAGACATGCGGCGCGGTCCCATCCCGTGCCTCACGATTTCAGGATAGAGAAAAATGCCCCGTTCAACCACGTCAGGTCCATCCCAGCGCATGCTGCGCGTCGGCGAACAAGTGCGCCACGCGCTGTCGGAAACCTTGCAGCGTGGCGAGATCCTCGATCCGTTGATCGAGAACGCTGTGGTTTCGGTCTCGGAAGTGCGCATGTCGCCCGATCTGAAGATAGCCACCGCCTTCGTCTCGCCGCTCGGCGCTGGCGATGCCGATGCGGTGGTCGAGGCGCTCAACAAGCACGCGAAATTCGTGCGCGGCCGCGTTTCCGGCGCGCTTCGGCAGATGAAGTACATGCCCGAGTTCCGCTTCCGGCTCGACACCAGCTACGACAATTTCCAGAAGATCAACGAATTGCTGCACTCGCCCGAAGTGGCGCGCGATCTCGGCCCAGACGCCCAGATTGGCGACCAGAACAAAGGCAACTACAAGGACGAAAAATAGTGGCTCGTCGCGGCAAGAAGAAGGGTCGGCCGATCTCCGGCTGGCTAGTGCTCGACAAGCCGGTCGGCATGGGTTCGACCGAGGCTGTCTCCAAGATCAAATGGTTGTTCCAGGCGGAAAAGGCCGGCCATGCCGGCACGCTCGACCCGCTCGCTTCCGGCATGCTGCCGATTGCGCTCGGTGAAGCGACCAAGACGGTGCCCTATGTCCAGGATGGCGCCAAGGTCTACCGCTTCACGGTTGCCTGGGGTGAGGAGCGTTCGACCGATGACCTCGAAGGGCCAGTGACGAAAAGCTCCGACCAGCGTCCGGCTGAAGCCGATGTGCTTTTGCTGATGCCGAAATACACCGGCGTCATCATGCAGACGCCGCCGCAGTTTTCGGCCATCAAGATCGCAGGCGAGCGCGCCTATGATCTTGCCCGCGACGGCGCGACGGTCGACATCCCGGCGCGGGAAGTCGAGATCGGCCGTCTCGACCTGATCGAGCACAATGCTGATCGCACCATTTTCGAGGTCGAATGCGGCAAGGGCACCTATGTGCGCTCGCTGGCCCGCGACATGGGCCGCGACCTCGGCTGTTTCGGTCACATCGCCGAGCTGCGCCGAATCGAAGTCGAGCCGTTCACGCAGGAAGACTTCGTCACCATCGCCGAGCTGGAAACCGCGCGCTTCGGCGGCCAGGGCGATGAACGTTCGGATTCAGCGGACACGGTGCCGGCCGATTTCGACGCCATCGACGCGCTTCTGGTCGACACATCAGCCGCGCTCGACTGCCTGCCGCAGATCGCGATCAGCGACGACGCTGCAACAAAAATCCGCCTCGGCAATCCGGTCATCATCCGTGGCCGCGACGCGCCAGTGGAAGCCGAGGAAGCCTGCGCTACGGCGCGCGGCAAGCTGGTCGCCATCGGCGCCATCGAGCAAGGCATGTTCAAGCCGAAGCGGGTCTTTGCCGGGTGAGTCCCGTCGTCTAATCTCGATCAGACGCAGCATCCGAGGGGCACATGGCAAAGGCCGAGACAATCAAGAAGCGGGCGCCGGTGACTGCAAGGCGGCCGCCGGTCGGCGCATCACCCGGCACACTGATCGCCGACCCGGCGGCGCGGCGCAGCGAACTGCGACTGACACTGATGTCGCCCGACAAATTCGAGACAATCGAAAATGCCAGCATCGACGACGTCAACGCTCATTGCCACGCATGGCCGGTCATTTGGCTCGATTGCACCGGTCTCGCCAACATCCCGCTGATTGAGGAGATCGGCCGGATTTTCAGCCTGCATCCGCTGGCGCTGGAAGACGTCGTCAACACCGGCCAGAGGCCGAAGGTGGATTTCTTTGAGGACCATGCCTTCGTCGTCGTCAGGATGATCGACGACGTCACCGCGCATCGTTACGAGCAGATCGCGGTCTTCTTCGGCAGGAACTTCGTCGTCACATTTCAGGAGCGCGAAGGCGATCCGTTCGATCCCGTGCGCAAGCGCATCGAAAGCTCGATGCCCAACCGGCTGCGCGCACGCGACGCTGACTATCTCGCCTATGCGCTGATCGACGCCATTGTCGACAGCTATTTCCCGCCGATCGAGACTGCCGGCGAATTGGTCGACAGCATCGAGGACCAGATGCTGCGCGCGGCGGACAAGCACCAGATGCGGCGGCTTCACGAGTTGCGGCGCGACGCCAATGTGCTGAAGGGGGTACTTTGGCCGATGCGCGATGCGCTGGCCACGCTGATCCGCAACGACGTGCCCTACGTGAAGCCCGAGACCAAGATCTTCCTGAACGACACGCTCGATCACTCGCTTCGGCTCATCGAACTGGTCGAGACCCAGCGCGACATGCTGACCGGTCTGATCGAGATGCATGTGTCGCTGAGCCAGGCACGCACCAGTGATGTCATCAGCTATCTGACGATCGTCTCGGTGATCTTCATCCCGCTCACCTTTCTCGCTGGCGTGTGGGGCATGAACTTCGATCCCGAAACCTCGCCATGGAACATGCCGGAGCTGAAGGCACAATACGGCTATCCGGCGGCGCTCGTGTTCATGGCCGTTGTCGCGCTCGGGCTTGTCGCTTTTTTCAGATGGAAGAAGTGGCTTTAGCCGAAGGGAAATCTTCGTTTATGCAGCAAAAAGCCGGCTTGTGAATTGGGCTGGTGTTTTTGCCTGAATTGCACTATATGCGCCGCAGCATCGTGCAATGACACCTTGCTTGTACCGGCCCCTGCTGGACGACATCCCGGCCGAGGGCGTCCCGTTTCCTCAAACAGATAAGGAAAAACACGATGTCGATTACTGCCGAGCGCAAGAAGGAATTGATGGGTGAATTCGCAACCGCCAAGGGCGATACCGGGTCTCCGGAAGTTCAGGTGGCCATCCTTTCCGAGCGCATCAAGAACCTGACCGACCATTTCAAGGACCACAAGAAGGATAACCATTCCCGCCGTGGTCTGCTCGCTCTCGTCTCCCAGCGCCGCAGCCTGCTTGATTATCTCAAGCGCAAGGATGACGCGCGCTATCAGACGCTGATCGAGAAGCTCGGTCTGCGCCGTTGACCAATTGGCCGGCGGGTTCTTTCGAGAGCCCGCCGGTCGCGCATTGGAGCAGTCCATTGCTCTAATGAAGAAAGTAGAGCGCCGCGCATCGATTTGGACGCGCAAATAGGACGCTCTGAAACTTTGAATTTGTGCAAGGCATTTTCCGAGAGCCGCGGTTTTCGGGGCCACGCGCAAGGTCCGTCGAATCGACTGGCCAGACCCGGTTTCGAGATAGCACAGGGCCATTCGAAACCGCCCATGGACGGTCATGGGGCAGGATTGCAGGACGCTCGCCCGGCAGCCGCGCCGGATTTACCCGAGCTTCCCGTTGTCTTGCCCGTGGCTGCCCGAGAAACGAAGCCAAGGGAAAGGGGCACTCGCGCACGTGAAACGGCGCGGCCCTTTCCGCATATGAAGGACAAGACATGTTCAATCACCACAAAGTGGAAATCGAATGGGGCGGCCGTCCGCTCATCCTCGAAACCGGCAAGATTGCGCGCCAGGCTGACGGCGCGGTGCTCGCCACCTACGGCGAAACCAAGGTTCTCGCCACCGTTGTTTCGATGAAGGAGCCGAAGCCCGGCCTCGATTTCTTCCCGCTGACCGTCAACTACCAGGAAAAGACCTACGCCGCCGGCAAGATCCCGGGCGGCTATTTCAAGCGCGAAGGCCGCCCGAGCGAAAAGGAAACGCTGGTCTCCCGTCTCATCGACCGTCCGATCCGGCCGCTCTTCGCTGACGGTTACAAGAACGACACGCAGATCGTTGTCACCGTCGTCCAGCATGATCTCGAAAACGATCCGGATATCCTGTCGATCGTCGCCACCTCGGCGGCCTTGACGCTGTCCGGCGTCCCCTTCATGGGCCCGATCGGCGGCGCCCGCGTCGGCTACATCAACGGCGAATACGTGCTCAATCCGCATGTCGACGAGATGCAGGAATCAAAGCTTGACCTGATCGTTGCCGGCACCTCTGACGCCGTGCTGATGGTCGAGTCCGAAGCCAAGGAGCTCGGCGAGGATCTGATGCTCGGCGCCGTCATGTTCGGCCATCGCGGCTTCCAGCCGGTGATCGACGCAATCATCAAGCTGGCCGAGGTCGCCGCCAAGGACCCGCGCGATTTCACCGCGCCAGACTATTCGGCGCTTGAAGCCGAGATGCTGAAGATCGTCGAAGGCGAGCTTCGCGACGCCTACAAGATCACCGACAAACAGAAGCGCTATGCCGCCGTGGACGCCGTGAAGGCGAGGGTCAAGGCTGCGTTCGCACCCGCAGAAGGCGAAGAAGCAAAATACACGTCCGAGCAAATCGGCACCGTGTTCAAGGAGCTCCAGGCCAAGGTTGTGCGCTGGAACATCCTCGACACCGGTTCGCGCATCGACGGCCGCGATCTGAAGACGGTCCGCAAGATCGTCTCCGAAGTCGGCGTCCTGCCGCGTACCCATGGCTCGGCGCTGTTCACCCGCGGCGAGACCCAGGCGCTGGTCGTCGCCACGCTCGGCACCGGCGAAGACGAGCAGTACGTCGATTCGCTGACCGGCATGTATAAGGAGAAGTTCCTCCTTCACTACAACTTCCCTCCCTATTCGGTCGGCGAAACCGGTCGCATGGGTTCGCCCGGCCGCCGCGAAATCGGCCACGGCAAGCTGGCTTGGCGCGCGATCCGCCCGATGCTGCCGACATCAGACCAGTTCCCCTACACGCTGCGCGTCGTCTCGGAGATCACCGAGTCCAACGGTTCGTCGTCGATGGCCACCGTCTGTGGCACCTCGCTGGCGCTGATGGATGCCGGCGTGCCGCTGGCGAAGCCGGTCGCCGGCATTGCCATGGGTCTGATCAAGGAAGGCGAGCGCTTCGCGGTGCTCTCCGACATTCTCGGCGACGAGGATCATCTCGGCGACATGGACTTCAAGGTTGCCGGCACCGCCAACGGCATCACCTCGCTGCAGATGGACATCAAGATCGAAGGCATCACCGAGGAGATCATGAAGATCGCGCTGGACCAGGCCAAGGACGGCCGCCAGCATATCCTCGGCGAAATGGGCCATGCGCTCTCCGGCGCGCGTTCCGAACTCGGCGAATTCGCGCCGCGCATCGAGGTCATGCACATCCCGACCGACAAGATCCGCGACGTGATCGGCTCGGGCGGCAAGGTCATCCGCGAGATCGTCGAAAAGACCGGCGCCAAGATCAACATCGAGGACGACGGCACGGTCAAGATCGCTTCGTCCAACGCCAAGGAGATCGAGGCGGCCAAGAAGTGGATCCACACCATCGTCGCCGAGCCGGAAGTCGGCGGAATCTACGAGGGCACGGTCGTCAAGACCGCCGACTTCGGCGCTTTCGTCAACTTCTTCGGTCCGCGTGACGGCCTCGTCCACATCTCGCAGCTCGCCAATGACCGCGTCGCCAAGACTTCTGACGTCGTCAAGGAAGGCGACAAGGTCTGGGTCAAGCTGATGGGCTTCGACGAGCGCGGCAAGGTCCGCCTGTCGATGAAGGTCGTCGACCAGGCCACCGGCAAGGAAATCGCCCGCGACAAGAAGGCCGAAGGCGAAGAAGACGCCGCCTGAGCGATCTGACGGTACAATCGAAGCGGGCGCGCCGACAGGTCGCGCCCGTTTTCATTTTCACGACAAGCCCAGCTGCATTTCGAGGTCGAAAAATGTCCGCCGAGCCGCTGAAGACACTGTTCCATCCGTTCGAGGCCGAGGCTGTCTCCCTGCCGCGTAAGGGCGAGCGTGTCCTCTTTCTGGGCGCCGAACCGGGTTTCCGCCTGCCCGAAGGCTTCGATGCAGCACTGCATCTGGTGCAAGGCTTCCGCCCGCATTTTCGCGCGCTGCAGGGGGCGGGCTTCGCGGT
>NZ_RZSW01000520.1:0-4523 GCF_003997375.1 Mesorhizobium sp. M5C.F.Ca.IN.020.29.1.1
GATCGATAACGGCAAAATTGGCTTAAAAATTCCGGAAATTCGCCTCACGCTTGTGTGAATTTTTTGCGACAGTCGTTCTGTGCTGGAAAAGGGCGGCCGATCTTGAGCCAAAAGAAAAGCCCCGGTTTTACCGGGGCTTTTCTGCAACTCAGTTAGGCCTACGCCTTTTCGTAGAGCTCGAGGACATGGTCCCAGTTGATGAGACTGTCGACGAAGGCTTCGAGATATTTCGGCCGGGCGTTGCGATAGTCGATGTAATAGGAGTGCTCCCAGACATCGACGCCCAGGATCGGCGTCGCGCCATGGACCAGCGGATTCTCGCCGTTCGGCGTCTTCGAGATCGCCAGCTTGCCGTCCTTGACCGAAACCCAGGCCCAGCCTGAACCGAACTGGGTGGTTCCGGCGGCGATGAAGTCGGCCTTGAACTTGTCGTAGCCGCCGAGGTCACTGTCGAACGCCTTTTGCAGCGCGCCGGGCAATTTGTTGCCGCCGCCGCCCTTCTTCATCCACTTCCAGAAATGAACGTGGTTGTAATGCTGGCCGGCATTGTTGAAGAGCCCGGGGTTCTTGCCGAAGGACTGTTTCAAAACCTCTTCGACCGACAAATCGCCGAGCCCAGCTTCGGCAGCCAGCTTGTTGCCGTTGTCGACATAGGCCTTGTGGTGCTTGTCGTGGTGATACTCCAGCGTCTCCTTCGACATGTAAGGCTGCAAGGCCTCGTAGTCATAGGGCAAGGCAGGCAGTTCAAAAGCCATCGGTCGTACTCCTCGTGGAAAAATCCGGTGCGATACCGGACTAACATAGGTCTGGATTGATATGGAGCAACTCCGGAATGAAGCGCCGGTTCGCTTTTTCGCCAGTCAGCCGGTCGAAGTCGAATGGGCCCAATCCCAGTAGAGTTCGCGCGCCTTCTTGGCTACAGGCCCAGGCTGGAGATTGCGATCCTCGATGCGGGTGACCGGCACGACTTTCGAATGGTTTCCCGTCGAGAATATCTCGTCTGCTTCGAGGAAGTCGCGCACCGACAGCGTCTTCTCGGTGGTCTTGAACCCATACTCGCCAAGCAGCGTCATCGTCCGCGAGCGGGTGATGCCGGACAAGAACGTGCCGTTCGGCGCCGGCGTCAGGACATGGCCGTCCTTGACCAGGAAAATGTTCGAGGTTCCGGTCTCGGCGACATTGCCCAGCATGTCGAGCACCAGGGCATTGTCGAAGCCGCGCATCTTGGCTTCGAGGATGGCACGACCATTGTTGGGATAGAGGCAGCCGGCCTTGGCGTTGGTCGGCATGGTTTCGATGGTTGGGCGCCGGAACGGCGAGACGGTGACCGAAAAGCCCGCCGGCGAGATCATTGGCGATTCGTAGAGGCAAAGGCAGAAACGGGTCGAGGCCGGATCTGCCGGCACGCCCATATAGCCGCCATGCTCGGCCCAGTACATCGGCCTTATATACACCGCCGTCTTGCCGTCGAATTTCTTCAGCCCGTCCCAGGTCAGCCCGACCATCTTTTCGGCGCTCATGGATGGTTTGAGACCAAGCGCGATCGCCGATGCGTTCACCCTCGCGGCGTGGCGGTCGAGATCTGGGGCGACGCCCTCGAACCAGCGGGCGCCGTCGAACACGCTGGTGCCGAGCCACATGGCATGGCTGCGCGGCCCCAGGATGGCGACGTTGCCTTCATACCAGTCGCCGTCCACGAAGGTCCATGTCGCGGATTGCGCCGCAGTTGCCAGTGTCATCGCTTGTTTCCGTTACAGACTTGTCCTGTCTCGCCATTGGAAGATGCTTTGGCATCTGCCGTCAACGGGGTTTGCTGAGATTTGTTGAGGCCAGCGGTATGTGAATTGCGATCTGTGCTTGCGCCTCGCCTTGCGTCGCCGCAAAACTGTCACCATGCACCATGCGGCTTACGTTTTCGACGCCTACGGCACGCTGTTCGATGTCCATGCCGCCGTGCGCCGTCATGCCGACCAGATCGGGCCGGACGGCCAGCTCCTGTCGGAGATCTGGCGCGCCAAGCAGCTGGAATATTCCTGGGTGAGGACGCTGATGGGCGCTTACACCGATTTCTGGCAACTCACCGAGCAGGCGCTCGATTTCGCTCTGCGCAAGGTTCCCTCCACGGACAAGGGCCTCAGGGCCAACTTGCTCGACGCCTATTGGCGCCTGGACTGCTATCCGGAGGTGCCGGCCGTGCTCAAGGCGCTCAAGGCGTCGGGCGCAAAGCTGGCGATCCTTTCCAACGGCTCGCCTGAAATGCTGGAGGCGGCGGTCAAATCGGCCGCGCTCGACCAGGTTCTGGACGACATCTATTCCGTCGATGCCGTCAAGCGGTTCAAGGCCGATCCGTCGGTCTACGACATGGTCACGACAGGCTGGCGCCTCTATCCGGGTGCGGTGTCGTTTCAGTCATCCAACCGCTGGGACGTCGCCGGCGCCACCAAGTTCGGCTTCCGGACAGTCTGGATCAACCGTTCCAACCAGCCCGAGGAATACCGGGACTTTCCCCCGGCCCTGATCCTGCCCTCGCTCGAAGGCCTGCTGGCCGGAGGCTGACGGATGACCTCAAATCGGAATCGATCCTTGGAAAGGATCACGCGCAAAACAAATGTGCTACAGCGTCCTTTGCTGACGCCCGGCGCTGTGGGCCTGTTGCCTCGGCGCAACAGGGGCTGAACCGTCACAGCTTTGCCTTTGTTTGTTCACCCTCAGGCCAGAATCGGAACCGCCTATCGCGCCACGCATTGGTAGGGCTGGCGCGCCGTACTGATTGGCGTATTCATGTTCTGTTTCGATATGAGACTTAAAAAAGGCAACGATGTCCACAACCGAAATCGACCCCTATCGCCTGAGCCGTCGCGGCTTTCTCAACGCCGCTGCGCTAGGCGTCGCCTCGATTGCGGTTTCCGCCTGCACCACGACGGCAGGCCGGCCGGTCGAGCCGCCGCCGCCAGCCAATGTCGAGCCGCCGCTCATGGACTATGCAACAATGTACGGTCCGGTCAGCGACGGTGGGTTCGAGCTGCCGGGCATACCCTACGAGAAAATCGACGAGCAATTTCTGCGTCAGATCGTTCCCGATCCGACCGGCCAAGCGCCAGGCACCATCGTCGTCGATACGGCCGGCCACCACCTCTATCTCGTGCGTCCGGGCGGACAAGCCATTCGTTATGGGGTCGGGCTGGGTCGCGCCGGTTTCGAATGGTCTGGCGATGCCGTCGTCCAGTGGAAGCAGAAGTGGCCGAAATGGACGCCGCCGGCCGAAATGATCGCCCGCCAGCCAGAGCACGCAAAATACAGCGCCGAGAATGGCGGCATGCCCGGCGGGCTCACCAATCCGCTCGGAGCGCGGGCGCTGTATATCTTCGAGGGCAACGAGGACACGCTTTACCGCCTACACGGGTCGCCGGAGTGGTTTTCCATAGGCAAATCGGTGTCATCTGGGTGCGTTCGCTTGATAAATCAGGACATTATCGACCTTTATGACCGTGTGCCCAACAAGACGCCGGTGATCGTTACCGCCGGTGTCGGTCAGGAACTGGTTGCCACGGCAGACCGCAAAGCCATTCCAATCGATGCGGGCGTCCCGGAAGGATCGATCCTGCTCGGCCCGGCAAGGGCGATTTCGGACTCGATCTTCTGAGCTGGTCGAAAGCGCTGGAGCGGCCGGCGTACCTCTGAACCCGATGCTCTTGCTTGAGCATCGGATATTCTCAAACCGAGGTCCAATACTGTCAGCGCCCTCTTGCCAGACTGCCGAGGATACCCCTCACAATCGCCCGGCCCACGGACGAGCCGACCGAGCGAACCACCGATTTGATCGCCGCCTCCGCCACCGTCTGGCGATTGGACGATCGCGGCGCCGGTGCCCGCCTGCCGCCGGTGGGTTGGGGGACGGAATCGTCATCGCCGAAGCCTGGGATAGTCCAGCGTGAGCGGCCGCTCTCCTGCTGCTGCGCCTCTGCGTCGAGAGCGTCCTTGGCTTTTTTCTGCAGCATCTCGAAAGCCGATTCACGATCGATGGTTTGGTCGTATTGCCCGCTAACCGGGCTCTCAGTGATCAGCTTGCGGCGCTCGTCAGGCGTAATCGGGCCAAGGCGTGAAGACGGCGGGCGAACCAGCGTACGCTGGACCATGGACGGAACACCTTTGGCTTCCAGAGTCGAGACCAGCGCCTCTCCGGTGCCGAGCTGCGTGATCACGGTTGCACAGTCGAAGTCGGGATTTGGCCTGAAGGTCTCGGCGGCGGTTCTCACGGCCTTCTGCTCCCGCGGCGTGTAGGCGCGCAAGGCGTGCTGCACCCGGTTGCCGAGCTGGGCCAGAACCGTTTCGGGGATATCCAGCGGATTCTGGGTGACGAAGTAAACGCCGACGCCCTTCGAACGGATCAGGCGGACCACCTGTTCGACGCGGTCGATCAGCACCTTCGGCGCATCATCGAACAGAAGGTGCGCCTCGTCGAAGAAGAAGACCAGCTTCGGCTTGTCGGGATCGCCGACTTCGGGCAGCTCCTCGAACAGTTC
>NZ_RZSW01000521.1:0-4487 GCF_003997375.1 Mesorhizobium sp. M5C.F.Ca.IN.020.29.1.1
ACCTCTATCGCTGACGGCGGAGGCGACGATGAACAAGACGATCGAGGAACTGGCGAACCGTTGGCTGAAGCGAAAGCCGGACGCACCTGAAAACCGGGTGCTGCAATCAACGCTCGAGCGCACCACGATCTCCAAGGATACCAACAAGGCTATCGCCTTTCATCAGACGTTTGGCGACCGCCTGGCCGACACCATCGCCCGGATCGGCGGCTCGTGGTCCTTCATCCTGACATTCATTGCTTTCCTGATCCTGTGGACGGGGGGCAATGTCTGGCTTTTGACGCGCGACGCCTTCGATCCCTATCCCTTCATCTTCCTCAACCTGGTGCTTTCCATGGTCGCGGCCCTGCAGGCGCCGGTGATCATGATGGCGCAAAACCGCCAGACCGAGCGCGATCGTATCGATGCCGCGCACGACTACGAGGTCAATCTCAAGGCCGAGATCGAGATCATGGCGCTGCATGAAAAGCTCGACGAACTGCGCCACAGCCAGATCATCGGGATGCGCGACGAGATCGCCCGGCTAGCCGAGCAGGTGAAGCGCATCGACGAGATTCTGTCGAAGCAGCGGACGCGTCCATGACGGATGCCATCCATAATCTCATCGAACAATATGGGCTGATTGCCGTCTTTCTGGGCTGTGTCGCCGAGGGCGAAAGTGCCGCCCTCCTTGGCGGGTTTTTCGCCCATCAGCATGTCTTCGTCCTGTGGCAGGCGTTTCTGGCGGCCTCCATCGGCGCCTTTGTCGGCGACACTTTCTTCTTCACCCTCGGACGAAGCTTCGCCGATCATCCGCTTGTGATCAAATTGAGAGGTCGGCCAGGCTTCAGCCACGCCTATCGTCTCGTCTCCAACCATCCCGACATTTTCGTGCTGTCGAACCGCTTCATTTACGGCCTGCGCCTTGTCGGCGGCATCGCGGCCGGATTGTCCGGCATTGCCGTGACGCGCTTTGTCATTCTCAACGTCATTTCATCGATCATCTGGGCCGGATTGTTCACCACCATCGGCTATGTGTTCGGGCTGGGCGCGGAGCGCATCGTCGGCCAGGCGTTGGCCCGTCACGAGCGATTGCTGATCGCCCTGGCGATTGGGTTGGCAGCGGCGGTCCTCGCCTCGTTCATCGCTCACACCATTGCCAAAAAGGAGCGTAGCAAGGAAACGTAAGGGTCGAGCAAACCTGACCTCACCTTGCTCCGGGATGTGTTGAGATTCAGCTCAGGCCGAGTCGGAGTCGAGGACGGGCGCGAAGCGACCAAACAGGTGGGTTCCGAGAACCGGAGCGCAGCGTACTTTTGGGTACGTGAGCACCGGAAGCACAGGAAGCCGCCATTTGCAGGCCGGCATCACCTGAATATCCACACATCCTAATCGATGCCGAGCGTCCGATCGCCGCGATCAAGGATCAGCGGAATGATCAGGTCTTCCTCATCGGCAAGGTGCCGGGTCAGCATGGCGATCAGCCGGCTGTTCTGGTCGGCATAGGCATCGGCGGCAAAGCGCTGCTTGTCCTCGCTGTCCTGAAGCGTGCGGATGAAGGCGTTCGCGGTCTCGGCATTGCGCTCCAGCCCCTCATGGATGGTGTGATGATCGGCATCCAGAATCTCGAAGCCGCGCTTCAGCCGGACCTCGGCTTTGGCGAATACCGGGAAATAATGATGGTCCTCGACATTGTGGTGACCGTCGAGATTGCCGAGAAAATGGTTGAGGCGCGGCGCGAACCAGCGAGCGAACTCCGGCCCCGTCAGCCTGCCCTCGTGATAGTCGCCGATACCGTTGGTCAGCATGCCGCCGAGCTCGCGGAACATGTCGTGCCGCTGCAGCCACATAGTGGCGATGCCATGGATGTTGGAATGCCCCTGCCAGATCTCGCGCGGATATTTCTCAGTCAGCCAGCGCAAATCATCGGGCAGGCCGGCACGCTCGAGCAGAAGAAAATCAGTAGTGTCCGACATGACGGTCTCCTTTGGTAACCGTCATATAAGAGGTGAGGATTAGATCGGTAGCCCCAAGATTCGCTCGATGATGGCGATGCCCCAGACGCCGGCAACGATCACCACCGAAATCAGCACCGCCAGCGAACCGCAGTCTTTGGCGAGCTGGATATCGACGTTGAATTCCCGGCTGAACGCATCGCACGCGGCCTCGATGCCGGTGTTCAGCACTTCGACCATGATCAGGAGCAGCACCGCCCCGATCAACAGCGCATAGCCGCGCCACGACACCGAAACAAACCAGCCGAGCGGCAACGCCAGCACGAGCAGCATCAGCTCCTGCTGGAAGGCTTTTTCGCTGGAAGCCAATTTGCGAAATGCCCGCACTGAATTGAAGAATGCGTCGATCAGCCGCTGCATGCCAAACCTTTCCGAATCACCGGCAGGGGATAGCGCAATGGCCGGATCAAGGGAATAAGGCGATCTCTCCAAAAATCATTCGTCGGCGACCTTCTCACTCATCCGCGACCTTGATCGACGGCTTCGACTTCTCGAACTGCGGCAGCCCATCGTCGATCGTGTAGTAGTCGCCCTTGTCGCCGACGAAGATGTGACATTGCCCCTGAAGTCCCGTGGGCTCGTCGAATAGTCCCGCCATAACCGAGATGTAGGCATCTTGCCGTGGCTTCCAGAACAGCAGAGAGCCGCATGTCTTGCAAAAGCCGCGCTTTGCAAACGAAGACGCTTCGTACCAAGTGATGCTCTCGGCACCTGAGATTGTGATGTTCCCTTCGGGGACATTGGTTGCAGCGTAGAAGTGACCACTCTGCTTCCGGCATTGCGAGCAGTGACAATAGATTACGCCGCGCAATGGCCCCCGCGTCTTGAAGCGCACGGCTCCGCACAGGCATGACCCGATATGAGTGTCGTCCATCTCGCCTCCCCAGCCAGTCGCCATCCTCGGCATTGCAGCAGGATTCCAGTTTTATCGCCGCCGCGCACGAGCAAATGCGACACAAAGCGGGCGTGTTCGAACTGCAGCTATGAAATCGACCGCGACCCCAAAAGCGCCAATGTGGCGCTGCGCTAAATTTGCCATGGAGATCGCTGCGAGAAGGCGCGGAGGTGCTTTATATGAAGGATCGCCTTTCGGACGATACGATCGGCATCATTGTCGTTCGAGTGCTTTCATGAGCGCATGGAACCACGGCATAGAGTGATCAGAGCACTCAAGAATATGACAAGAGCCAAGGCAGTTAGCCCGGAGATACCCGACGCTGATGAGCCGCCAAGTGGTCCGGGTTCCTCAGAAGCTGGGGATTTCTCCGGCGCTTGTTGATCGATGGCGACTGAAATCAGCCGTTGACGGCCTGCTTGTGCTGGACCGGGTGGCTCTTCTTGAGCAGATCCGAGACCAGGAATGCCAGCTCGATCGCCTGGTCGGCGTTGAGGCGCGGGTCGCAATGGGTGTGGTAGCGATCCTGCAGCTCCTCGGCTGTGATGGCGCGGGCGCCACCGGTACATTCGGTGACGTTCTTGCCGGTCATCTCGATATGGATGCCGCCCGGATGCGTGCCTTCGGCACGATGCACCTCGAAGAAGGTCTGAACTTCCTTCAGGATGCGGTCGAACGGCCGCGTCTTGTAGCCGGCGGCCTCGATGGTGTTGCCATGCATCGGGTCCGACGACCACACCACGCTCCGGCCTTCTTTTTTCACCGCGCGCAGCAGCTTCGGCAGATGGTCGGCGACCTTGTCGGAGCCGAAGCGCGCTATCAGCGTCAGCCGGCCGGGCTCGTTCTCCGGATTGAGCAGGTCGATGAGCTGCAACAAGCCGTCCGGCGTCAGCGACGGGCCGCATTTCAGGCCCAGCGGGTTCTTGATGCCACGGCAATATTCGACATGGGCATGGTCGGGCTGGCGCGTGCGATCGCCGATCCAGATCATATGGCCGGAGGTCGTATACCAGTCGCCCGAGGTCGAATCGACGCGGGTCAGCGCCTCCTCATATCCGAGCAGCAGCGCCTCGTGGCTGGTGTAGAAGTCGGTCTCGCGCAGCGCGTAATTGGTCTCCGAGGTGATGCCGACAGCCTTCATGAAGTCCATCGTCTCGGTGATGCGGTTGGCGAGCGACTCGTATTTCTCGCCCTGCGGGCTATCCGATACAAAGCCGAGCATCCATTGATGCACGTTCTCCAGGCTGGCGTAGCCGCCCTGGGCGAAAGCGCGCAAAAGATTGAGCGTCGCCGCCGACTGGCGGTAGGCCATTTCCTGGCGTGCGGGATCGGGAATGCGCGACTTGGCGTCGAACTCGATGCCGTTGATGATGTCGCCGCGATAGCTGGGCAGCGTCACGCCGCCCTTGGTCTCGTTGTCGGACGAGCGCGGCTTGGCGAACTGGCCGGCGACACGGCCGACCTTCACCACCGGCTGCGCGCCGGCAAAGGTCAGCACCACAGACATCTGCAGGAAGACGCGGAAGAAGTCGCGGATGTTGTCCGCGCCATGCTCGGCAAAACTCTCGGCGCAATCGCCGCCCTGCAGAAGGAATGCG
>NZ_RZSW01000522.1:0-4470 GCF_003997375.1 Mesorhizobium sp. M5C.F.Ca.IN.020.29.1.1
CGCCGGATTTCATGTCGACGTGGGGGGTGAAACCGCCATAGCCGACTGGCGCGCCCTTGCGCACCATCTGGGCGAAGGCAATGCCGGACAGCGCTTCGGCATTCTGCTGCACCAGCGCGCCGGCGATGGTCACCGGCGCCATGGCGCCCGACAGGGTGAACGGCGTCACGATGACGACCTGGCCCTTGCTCGACATCTGGATGATACCTTCCATCATCGGCACGTCGAGCTTGAGCGGCGAATTGGTGTTGATGATGGTGAACACCGATGGCTCTTCGAGAAGCTGTTCGCCGCTGATGCCGCGCGCGATCCTGGTGATCTCGATGCCGTCGACATTGCGCTCCTTGCCGAGCGAATAGATGTGGAACACCTTGTCGGTTAGCACGCTCAGATCGCGGATGCATTCGAGGTGCCGGACGGACGGATGGATGTCGATCGGCTCGACCGGATAGCCGCCCGTGCAGTTTAGGATGTTGTGCATCTGCGCAAGCTTGAGGAAGTTGCGGTAGTCCTGCTGATTGCCCGGCCGGCGGCCGCGGTCGATGTCGGAACAATTAGGCGCCGACGCCATCATCGAGATGATCAGATTGTCACCGCCGAAGCGGACATTGTGCGCCGGATTGCGGGCATGGATGGTGAATTCCGACGGGCAGTGGGAAACCAGCTCGAGGATCATGTCGCTGTCGAAGCGCACCCGCTCGCTGCCTTCACGGACATCCGCGCCATGCGCCTTCATGATGCGCCGGGCCTCGTCGTGCAGCACTTCGACGCCGATTTCCCTGAGAACGCGGAGCGATGCGAGGTGGATCGATTCCAGCTCGTCGTCGGAGACCAGCTTCGTCGGCGTCAGCGGGATTTTCAGTTGGCGGAACGGCGGCTGCTCGAACGCCGCTGATCCGCCGGCGCGCTTTCCCGCGCGGCCGCCGCGACGGGCGCGGTCGTTTGCCAATGCCGGTTCGGCGGGATGAAGGGCGGCGGTCATGATAGTCCTCGTACGCTGCGATAAGTGCGGCGGCATAATGGACCGCCGGCTGTCCCGCCATTGCGGAGGCGACGACCACTAGGACGAGGGAAGCGACATGACAGCTCGCCAGCCGGACGCACCAGGGCGAAACCAGGTCTGTGCCCCGAACTGTGAAACATGTCACGTTGCGATCACGTCATATTGAGTAAGTACATTGAATAAAACCGCCCTGAGGGAGACTATTTCCGTGTCGGATGTTGTCAGCGTGCGTGCAGCGACCAACAACGAAGTCGCCTTCATTGCCTGGGATATTGACGGAATGATCGACGGCTGTCTCGGCTTCGAAATCGTCCGCATCTATCCCGGCACCGGCGAGGAACGCTGTCTGGCGTCCTGGGTGCCTTTCAAAGGGCAACGCAACAAGGACTGGATTCCGCAGGATACCGGCGTCTGGCCGGTGCAGAAGACATTCTGGCGCGATCTTACGGTGCGGCGGCGCCGCGACAGCCTTGAGATCAGGCCGGATGGCGAACTGGTCGCCTACCGGGTGCGTCCGGTCGGTGACATGAGGCCCGGGCTCGATCCGGTGCCGGTGCGCCCCGAGAAAGCCTATACCGGAGCGGCGCGGCCGCTCGGCTATCTCGGACAAGGTGCCGTCAGCCCGACCATCTTTCTGGGATCGATGTTCGGCAAGGCGCGGCTCGCCTTCACCAACGGCGTACTCTCGACGCAATGGTTGTCGCGCGCCCTGGAAGACGCCGGCATCAAGGTCGGGCAACGCGATAAGATCAGGGACGAGCTTCAGCGTCCCGGCAGCAAGATACGCGCCTATCTACACGGCGAGGTTCCGGATGTGCTCACCAGCCTGATGAAACGGGCCAAGGCCGAGGGCGGCACTGTCAGGCTTGCCCTCTATGAACTTGCCGATGACGAATTGTGCGACGCGATCATCGACGCCAAGGATGTCGTCGACGTCATTCTTTCGAATTCGGGCAGGGATGAACAAACGAAGGCGTGGGACGCGGGCAACGCGCCCTTCAGAAAGCGGCTTCGCGAGGCGGGCGTCGTGCTGACCGACCGTCTGTTCAACAACAACCATATCGGCCATAACAAATTTGCCGTCTACCGCGATGCCCAGGGCAATCCGCAAGCGGTCATGACCGGCAGCACCAACTGGACGTCGACGGGCATTTGCGGACAGTCCAACAACGCCTTTATCCGCGACGACCCTGCCATGGCCGAAGTGTTCGATGCCTATTGGGAGCGGATGAAGGCCGACGTGTTCCCGCCGCCGGCGAGCGAAAGCGCTGCCGGACGTGTGGCGCAGAAGCAAGGCAAGCCGTTTCGCCTGAAGAATCGCACACCGAACCATGTCAGTGGGACCACCATCTGGTTCTCGCCAAACGATCCCGACCGCAGCAAAAAGGACATCTCGGTGCGGCCTGTCGATCTCGAGGACGTTTTCGCACGGATCAAGGCGGCGAAGGAGGCGGTGCTCTTTCTCGTGTTCAATCCTTCGCGGCTTGGCAACAATTCGGTCGTCGATCAGGCGGTCGCGGCGGCGACGGCGAATCCAAAGCTGATCGTGCAAGGCGCAATCAGCGATCACACCGCCATGCCCAACTATGTTGCCCCGACCAGGGATCCGGTCACCCGCAAATCGAACAAGGACGGCAAATCGCCATTCGTCTTTCCGGAGAGGGTCTGGGAGGCGCCGAACGTCTCCATCGTCAGGGCGGCCAACCTGACGGGGGCATCCGTTGCGCGGGATTTCCAGGCGGAAGTGCTGACCGTCGGCCATGCGATCGTGCACGACAAGATCGTCATCATCGATCCGATGGCCGACAACGCGACCGTCATCGCCGGCAGCCACAACCTTGGCTACAAGGCGTCCTATGAAAACGACGAGAACATGGTGATTGTAGAAGGCGACAAGACGTTCGCTGCGGCCTTTGCGGTGCATATGCTCGACGTGTTCGACCACTACAAGTTCCGCGCCTGGCGCAGAACGATTGGAGAAGGACCGTCGGACAATGATGGGCTCTCAATCGACGACAAGTGGCTGAAGCCTTACGCGGAGGGCAGGAAGGGGGCGATTGCCCGGTATTTTCCGTAGTGGTCTGAATGGTGCCGGGAACTCTTGACAAGTCATGCTCTGGCTGGCGCAAGCGGTTCTTGCCGCCGGTGCTTCCCGGCACGGCGCCGAAACGCTAATCGTGCAGGTTCTTATTGGTGCGGATCATGGACCTGGCGGAAGAGAACAGCGGCGAGACAATGCAGTGGGCGGCGATCACCGGCGTGATCGCCACCGTTTCGGTGTTCGCCATCGCGCAAGGGCTGAGCTATCCGCTGTTGAGCTTCATCCTGCAGCGCCAGGGCGTCTCGCCGGCCATGATCGGCCTCTCGGCGGCAATGACGCCGGTCGGCTTTATCGTCTCGTCGCCGCTGATCCCGTCGCTGGCGCGCCGGTTCGGGGCGGGGCGCACGGCGCTCACCTGCGCAGCTCTTTCCGCGATCATGCTGGCGCTGATCGGCTGGACGCAAAATGTCTATCTCTGGTTTCCGCTGCGCTTCCTGATCGGCGTGGTTACCAATCCACTCTATGTGCTGAGCGAGATCTGGGTGATCGCGCTGGCGCCGCCGTTGCGCCGCGGCCGCGTGATGGGGGTCTATTCCACAGTCATTTCGGCTGGTTTCGCCGCCGGCCCGCTGTGCCTGCTTGCCGTCGGCACCGAAGGCTGGCCGCCGTTTCTCGTCGGCATCTCCGCATTCGTTTTTTGCGGCTCCTGCCTGGCGCTGGTGCTGCGACGGCTGCCGAAGGTCGATGAGGCCGGGCACCGGGTTTCGGTCATGGGGTTCATGCCGATGGCATGGCTGCTGTTGTCGGCGGTTGTCGTGGCCGCTGGTTTCGAACAGGCGGTACTGGCACTGCTGCCGGTCTACGGAGCGCATTACAGCATCGAGGAAACACGCATGTCGGCGCTGCTGTCGATGATGATCGCCGGCAATATCGCAATGCAGGTGCCGCTCGGCCTGCTGGCGGAACGGCTGACGGCGCGTCTGGTCCGATTTATCTGTGTATCGCTAACGATGCTCGGATGCGTGCTGTTGCCGGTTCTCATCGAGACGCCGCTGATCTGGCCATGCGTCTTTATCTGGGGTGCGGTCTCCTACGGCATCTACACGATGTCGATCATCGAGCTTGGCGAGCGGTTCACCGGCTCGGCACTGGTCGCCGGCAACGCCGCCTTCTCGCTGATGTGGGGCGTCGGCGGCATCGCCGTGCCCCCGCTGGCGGGCGGCGCCATGGATATTCTCGGTGCGGACGGGCTGCCGATCACGCTCGGCGCCATTTGCCTGGCGTTGGCGGTCACAACCGTATTGCGGGGGCGAGCTGTCTAATACAATTGCGGGGTGCCTTCATTTCCTTGCCATCTGGAAATCGCCCATAAATCACAATTGGCGTGGTATTCAGAGGGATGCATCCCGCGTAGATGGTCTCGAAT
>NZ_RZSW01000523.1:0-4454 GCF_003997375.1 Mesorhizobium sp. M5C.F.Ca.IN.020.29.1.1
GGTGAGGAAAGTCCGGGCTCCATGGAGACACGGTGCCGGTTAATGGCCGGCGGGGGCGACCCTAGGGAAAGTGCCACAGAAAGCAAACCGCCACGGTTTTACCGTGGTAAGGGTGAAAGGGTGGGGTAAGAGCCCACCGCGCGACTGGCAACAGGAGCGGCACGGTAAACCCCACCGGGAGCAAGACCGAATAGGGACGGTGCGAGGGGAAACCCTCGAGGGCTGTTTCCGGCTCACCGTCCGGGTAGGTTGCGTGAGGTGCATGGCAACATGCGCCCAAGATGAATGGCCGCCACGTTCTCGCGCCGCAAAGGGCGAGGGCCATACAGAACCCGGCTTACAGGCCAGCTGGCAATTTCTTCCAGATACTACAAGGACATCCCCTGATATCAGCAGGTTGCGTCATCGGGCGCCTGCTGGTTCAGGCGCTTTACTACTGAACCGGCTTTGATGGGCAGTGGGCGTATCAAGCGTTTCTTGAAGTCGGTGCGATTAATCGTACCATATAGGCGCGGGCAATATCAGGAGCGCATCATGGGTCAGGTCGACAAACGCAGCATCACGCTTTCGCCGGAACTGGCGGCGGCGGTCGACGTTGTGGTCGCCGCCGGCGAATATGCTCGGCGAGCGAGGTGATCCGCGACGCGCTCAGGCAATGGAAGGACCGCCGCGACCTGCACGGCTATACGGTCGAGGAGTTGCGCAAGCTGGTGCAGGAGGGAATTGACAGCGGACCGGGTCGGTTTGCGTCGATCGACGAAATCAAGGCCGAAGCGCGCAGACGATTGAAATCCGATAACGCGGCATGAATTTGCTGCCCATCATCCGAACTGCAATGCAGAAGAGGATTTGATCGCGACCTGGCCCCATGTCGCGCGAGACGACGAGGCTGTAGCGGACCGGCTGCTCGACCGGAAGCCCGCTGGCGGCAACTGGCGACTTATCCCTTCTCAGGCGCACCGCGCGAAGACATTCGCCCGGCATCCGCCATCTGGTCGTCGGCGAGTATCTCACCTTGTATCGTGTCAGCGAGGATGCAGTCGAGATCCTGCGCGGGCTGCATGGCCGGCGCAATATCGAAGCCGACGATCTGGCTCCGTGATCGATCCGTTCAGCCGCCGATGCCGTCCAGCGACGCTTCGATCGCCTGCCAAAGCTCTTCCACCGGTTCGCAGCCGACCGACAGGCGAACGAAGCCGGGCGGAACAGCGTCTCCTCTTTTTGCTCGCCGTTCCGCCGACGTATGCACGCCTCCGAACGACGTCGCCGCCTGCATCAATAAGCAGTTGTTGATGAAATCCTCGGCCTTGTCCTCCGATGCCAGCACAAACGAGATGAGAAAGCCGAAGCGCTCCATCTGGGCGCGGGCGAGATTGTGCGAAGGGTCGCCTACCAGACCCGGAAAGCGCAAGCCGCTGATCGCACGATGGCTCTCCAGACGCCGCGCTATCACCTCGGCGGAAGAACACATGCGGTCGAAACGCACGTCGAGCGTTTCCAAGCCGCGATGCACAAGCCACGCCTCGAACGGCCCGGGAATGGCGCCCGATGTCTCGCGCCAGCCGGACACGGCGGCGATGATGTCGGCATTGCGGCTGGCGACATGGCCGAACAGCACGTCGGAATGGCCATTGGGTGCCTTGGTGTCGGCGGCAATAACGATGTCGGCGCCGAGATCGAGCGGGCGTTGGCCGAAGGGCGTCATTGTCGTGTTGTCGACCACCAGAATCGCCCCCGCTTTGTGCGCCGCTTCGGCGACAGCCGTAATGTCGCAGATATCCAGTCCCGGATTGGCGGGAGTTTCGACGAAGGCCAGTCGATATCCATCGAAGCCGCCGTCGAGGAAAGTTGATGTCGGCCGGACATCGTAGGCGACGCCGAAAGGTTTTAGGAAACCCTCCGCCAGGGCCCGCGTGGTGTGATAACCGTCTGACGGCAGCAGGATACGGTCGCCAGCTTTGAGCAATCCAAAAAACACCGCCGAGATTGCAGCCATTCCAGAGGGGAAGGCGACGCATGGCGCCCCTTCCAGATGCGCCAGCATGTGTTCGACCGCGTCCCAGGTCGGATTGCTGAAGCGGCCATATTGATCGAACCCGGTGGCGTCGCCGGGTGCGTGAAAAATGGCGGCCATAGTTAGCGGCAGGGGAATTGGGTCGCCCATGGCAAGCCTGCCGCGACGCAGATGGGGAAGTGCCGCGGCGCGCGATCTGGCTGTTTCGGACATGGATTTCAACCTTGTTTCTGATCGAGAAAAGAATCTGTTTCTGACCGGGAAAAGACGGGCTGACGCTATGCGCGGCGGCGATCCGCGGCAAGCCGCCTCCGGTAGGCCAGGCGCTCTAAACGCTTCGTTAGGCTTAATGGAGGATAAAGACGGGAGTGCCGTCAGAGCTGCTCTCATCGGTTGTGGCGCGCGCGTTTGTGAAGCCTATTCCCGTTGACGCCCATAGCGCCCCATGATATCCCATTTCGATATTCAAGCCTTCGTTCCGCGTCAGGGTGAAGCGTACGCCAATCGGGCAGCCGCGGCGGCTGCGCGTTCGCCTGTTTTCGCCTTTCAGAACGAAGTGAGTTTTGGGCAGGGACCGTGCCGCGGCGGCGCGGGCGGCAAGATGCAGAGGGGTGCGGCGGCGCAAGCGGCCGTAACGCGTAATGGACCGGTTTCTGTCAAGCGCGGTGAACAGGATCGATGCGAAGGGGCGGGTGTCCGTTCCAGCGCATTTCCGTGCGGTTGTGCAGAAACGCGGCTATTCGGAACTCTATGCGCTGCGCTGCCTGGACCGTCCGGCGATGGATGTCGGCGGGCTCGACCTGCTCGACCGCTACGAGCAGCGCATCGCGCGGGAAGATCCTTTCCTGCAGGCGGCGGACGACATGTCGTTCTTCTGCCATGGCGATGGAACCTTTCTCAAGCTCGATCAGGACGGCCGCATCTCGATGACCGATTTCATCCGCGAGCACACCGGCATTTCCGCGGAAGCAGCGTTTGTCGGCCGCGGCAATTTCTTTCAGATCTGGGAACCTGGACGGCTCGCCGCCTATGGGGCGGAAGCACGCGCCCGGCTTTTGCAGCTTCGGCAGGGGACGAAGCCTGGGGAGCGGCCGGAATGATGGCGGGCTACGGCGATGACCCTCACGCCGCTGGCGGACCGGCCCGTCACATTCCGGTCCTCCTTGCCGAAGTGCTGGAGGCGCTTTCGCCTAAAGCGGGCGAGGTGATCGTCGACGGCACCTTCGGCGCCGGCGGCTACACCAAAGCCATCCTGGCATGCGGCGCCTCGGTCGTCGCCATCGACCGCGATCCGGATGCGATTGCTACCGGTCGTGCCCTCGAACAACAATCGGGCGGCAAGCTCCGGCTTGTTCAGGCGTCATTCTCGACGTTGGACGAGCATGTCGAAAGCGCCGAGGGTGTCGTGCTCGACATCGGCATCTCATCCATGCAGATCGACCAGGCGGAGCGCGGTTTTTCGTTCCGGGCCGACGGACCGCTCGATATGCGCATGGCCCAGGCTGGTCTCAGCGCCGCCGATGTCGTCAACAGCTTCAAAGTGGGCGACCTTGCCCGCATCTTCGGGTTCCTTGGCGAAGAGCGCCATGCCGGCCGCATCGCCCGCATGATCGAAAGCCGTCGCGAAAAACATGCGTTCGAGCGCACGCTAGACCTTGCCGATGCCATCGAGACGCATGTCGGCCGCGCGCCGAAGGACAAGATCCATCCGGCGACCCGCGTCTTCCAGGCGCTGCGCATTTTCGTTAACGACGAACTCGGCGAACTGGCCAAAGCGCTGTTTGCGGCTGAACGCGTGCTGAAACCGGGCGGGCGGCTGGCTGTCGTGACGTTCCACTCCCTGGAAGACCGTATCGTCAAACGCTTCATCGCTGATCGCGCCGATGCGGCATCCGGATCCCGGCACCTGCCCGAGGCGCAGGCGCGCAGCGCCACCTTCAAAAAGGTGGGCAGCGGCGTGACGCCCGATGAGGCCGAGATATCAGCCAATCCGCGGGCGCGCTCGGCAAGGCTGCGCGCTGCGATCCGCACCGACGCACCGCCGCGCACCGGCGACTTTTCGATTTTCGGGCTTCCAAAGCTTCCTGAGCCAAAACTTCCCGGCGTGAATCGGCCGGGAGAGAGGTGAGCACGTGTTTCGTACCAGCGACATAGTCCTGATCGCCGTCATGGTTTCGGCTGCGGCCTTGACCTACAAGACCAAGCGCGAGGCCGAAGAACAATTGGCGGCGGTGCACAAGATCCAGGCGCAGATCCGCTACGAGGAGGATACGATCGATCTCCTGAAAGCGGACTGGAGCCTGCTGACCCAGCCGTCGCGCCTGCAAAAGCTGGCCGAGATCTATAGATCGCAACTCGAGCTCGAGCCGGTCAGCGCCCGCCAGATCATCGGGCTGGACGATCTGCCGGCAAAACCCCTCACCATCGAGGACCTTTCGTC
>NZ_RZSW01000524.1:0-4448 GCF_003997375.1 Mesorhizobium sp. M5C.F.Ca.IN.020.29.1.1
AGATTATCGCATCAGAAATTTCTTGCAACTGCCTGATTTTATTACTCTAAACAGCAACTTCCGGTGCGGCAGACCGCCGAACTCTTTGGCTCTTGACGCGGCCTCCCGGCTGTGCAACTGCTTAAAGCACGAGCAGGTTTGCTCATCGGCAGGAGTGCCGTTTCACATTGATGGCTATGCAGCCCTTGGTTCGCGGATGACTTCCGCGCCAGGGGTTTTTTGCGTTTGGAGACACGCTTTGACGATACATGCGAATGCGACGGCGGACCTGCGTCTGGCCTGCATCCAGTTCCAGCCGGCGATCGGCCGGCTGGACGATAATCTGAAGTCGATGGAGCGATTGATCCGCCAGGCTGCCGGTCTGGGCGCATCGGTGGTGGTGCTGCCCGAGCTTGCCGACAGCGGCTATGTCTTCGACAGCCAGGACGAGCTGGCCGCGCTCGCCGCCCCCATTCCGGATGGCCGCAGTGCCATGCTGCTGTGCAGCCTGGCAAACGAACTTAACCTGCACATCGTCAGCGGCCTTGCCGAGCGCGACAGCGACCAGTTCTTCAACGCGGCCATGCTGTGCGGACCATCCGGTCCTATCGGTACCTACCGCAAGCTGCATCTGTGGAACCGCGAAAAGCTCTATTTCCAGCCGGGCAATCTCGGCCTGCCGGTGTTCGATACCGCGATCGGCCGGATCGGCGTTGCGATCTGCTATGACGGCTGGTTTCCCGAGACCTACAGGCAGCTGGCGCTGAAGGGCGCGGAGCTGGTCTGCGTGCCGACCAACTGGGTACCGATGCCGGCCCAGGGTCAGCATCCCGAGCCGATGGCCAACATCCTGCACAAGGCGGCCGCGCACAGCAATGGCATCTACATCGCCTGCGCCGACCGCGTCGGCACCGAACGTGGCCAGCCTTTTGTCGGCAGGAGCCTGATCGTCGGCCCGACCGGCTGGCCGATCGCTGGTCCTGCCAGCGAAGCCGGCGAGGAGATCCTCATCGCCACGATCAACCTTGGCGTCATCGCCCAGGCCCGGGCGCTGAGCGAGCGCAACGACGCCATCGGCGACCGCCGCAGCGACGTCTACGGATAACCAAGAAGAAGCCGGCACCACCCGGTACGATAGGCAAAGAAAGGGGAATACCATGAAGAACAAAGCACTGATCGTTGCATTCGCCAGCGCCGCCCTGGCCACTTCCGCCTTCGCGGCGGACGGTCCGATCAAGATCGGCATCCCGGTCGGCCTTTCTGGCGCCAACAGCGTCGTCGCGCCCTCGGTCGTGCAGTCGGCGGAGCTGGCGGTCGCCGAGATCAACGCCGCCGGCGGCGTACTCGGACGCCAGCTTGCGCTGGAGATCGCCGACGACGCCTCCGGTGCCGCAGGCGCGCAGAAGGCCTTCGATTCGCTGGTCTTCCAGAAGGAGGTCAACGCCGTCATCACCATGGAGACGAGTGCGGCGCGCAATGCCGGCCTGCCGATCATCACCAAGGGCGACATCCCCTACATCTACACCTCGTTTTACGAGGGCAAATCCTGCAATGCCAATTTGTTCGTCAACGCCTGGGTACCCGAACAGCAGGTGCCGCCGATCGTCGACAATTTCATCAAGACGCAGGGCGCCAAGAAGTTCTTCCTGATCGGCTCCGACTACGCCTTCGGCCGCGGCATGCTGGAGTTCGCCAAGGCCTATATCGAGAAGTCAGGCGCCAGCGTCGTCGGTGAAGAATATTTGCCGATGGAAGGCAGCGACTGGACGGCGATCATCTCCAATCTGAAAAGCTCCGGCGCCGATGCCGTGATCACCTCGACGGCGGGCGGCGCGCCCAATGTCACCTTGACCAAGCAGTTGCGCGGGGCCGGTGTCACCATCCCCTACGGCAATCTGGCCGTCGATGAAGGAACTGCCAAAAGCATGGGCGCAGACGCGGCCGGAATCTTCATTTCCGCTTCCTATGTCACCAGCATCGACAGCGACACCAACAAGAGCTTCCTTGCCGCCATGCAGAAGAAGTTCGGCGCCGAACTGCGCACCCCGAACGACCTCTCGGTGCCGGAATATGAAGGCATCTATCTCTACAAGGCCGCGGTCGAGAAAGCCGGGACGACCGACACCGCCGCTGTGCTTGCAGCACTCGCCGAGGTATCCTTCACCGGCCCGCGCGGCACAGTCTCGATGAGCAAGCAGCACCACGCTCCGCTGACCATGTATCTCGGCCAGGTGAAGGCGGACGGTTCGGTCAGCGTGGTCGACAAATTCGAAGGCGTCGACCCCGGCGAACAGTGCCCGAACCTGTAGTCGCACCTGTCATCGCAACGGGGCGGCGGCGCTGCGCCGCCCCGTTCCACACTATCGGGAACCTGCCATGACGCTTCTCCTGGACATGGTGACGACGGCGGCGATCCTGTTCATCGTCGCCGCCGGCCTGCTGGCGATCTTCGGCGTGCTGAAGATCATCAATTTCGCCCATGGCGCCTGGCTGACGATCGGCGCCTATTGCGCGGTGGCAACCGCCGGCCTTGGGCTCAATCCCTGGGCGGCGCTGCCGATCGCCTTTGCCGTGGGAGCGATCCTCGGCGGCATCACCGAGCTGGTCATCGTACGGCCGCTCTATCGCCGGCCGCTCGACGCCATACTGGCGACCTGGGGTCTCGGCATCGTCATCGGCCAGCTGATCACGCTGTGGTTCGGGCGTGACGTGCAGTTCACCCCCAATTTGCTGTCCGGCACTGTCGATGTGTTCGGCGTCGGCTATTCGCTCTACCGGCTGTTCGCGGTCGCCGCCGCGCTGGTCATCGGGATTGCCTTCACCTTCCTTCTCGAAGGCACGCGGCTAGGCCTGTCGGCGCAGGCGGTGATCATGAACGAGACGCTGGCGCGCGCGCTCGGCATCGACACCGCGCGCGTGCGGCTGGCCACCTTCATGGTCGGAACCGGGCTGGCGGCACTTGCCGGCGTGCTGCTCACGCCGCTGACCAGCGTAGACCCGAATATGGGCGTGGCCTGGCTGATCGGCTCGTTCATGCTGGTCATGGTCGCCGGTTCGTCCTTCTCGACTTTAGCCATAGCCTGCCTCGTCTTCGGCGGCGCACAGGTTCTGGTCAGCACTTTCGTCAGCCCCATTTTCGGTGGCATCACGGTGGCGGTCCTCTGCGCCCTGGTGCTGCGCATCAGCCCGAAGGGATTTGCCCGTGCCTGAGAGCCGTTCCATTCCGCCAAGGGTCTGGCTGCTTGCGGCGCTCGCGCTTGCGGTGGCGGTCGTCGTCATTATCGGGCCAGCGCTGTTCGACCGGTTCACGCTCAATGTGCTGACCCGCTCGATGATTTACGCCATGCTGGCGGTGACTGTCGACATTTTGTGGGGCTATACCGGCATTCTGACCTTCGGCCAGGCGGCCTTCTTCGGGACCGGCGCCTATGCCAGCGCCATGGTGCTCAGCCATCTCGGCGCAACCCCGGCGCTGTTGGCACTGGCACTCGCGCTGGCGATCTTCGTGCCGGTGTTGCTCGGTGCCTTCGTCGGCTGGTTGTCATTCGGCCACGGCTCGACTCCGCTCTATGCGACGGTGATTTCGCTCGTCGTGCCGATCGTGGTCACGCAGCTGGTGTTTTCGGGTGGCGTGTGGACCGGATCGAGCAGCGGGCTGGTCGGCTATTCCGGCCTGCCGCTCGGCTTGCCGGGCTATTTCCGGCTTACCGGCATCTGCCTCATCGTCACCACCGTTGTCGCCCTGGTCTTCACCCGCTCGGATGCAGGCAAGCTGCTCCTCGCCATTCGCGACAATGAAGCGCGCTGCGCCTATCTTGGCCTCGATCCGCAGCGGTTGAAGATCGTGCTGACAACGATCCTCGCCGGCGTCGCCGGCATTGCCGGCTTCCTCTATGCCAACGCGTCGGGTGTGGTGGCACCTGAGAACACCGGCTTCGTCTTCGGCACCGAGATCGTCATCTGGACGGCGCTGGGCGGCCGCGGCACGATCATCGGGCCGGTGATCGGCGCGATCGGCATCGATTACCTCAGCGCCCAGCTTTCCGGCGACCTGCCCTTCCTGTGGAACCTAGTCGTCGGCGCGCTGTTCGTCGTGATGATCATCCTGTTGCCGAACGGGCTGGCGCAACTGGCCAGGATGGTGCTGCCGCGCCGCAATGAAGAGCAGACCAGCCAATCGGGTAGCCCTACCCTCGCCGCCGAACCGGCCGGCAACGGATCGGAGGCCGGCAACCGCGCGCTCGCCGTCAGCGGCCTCGGCAAATCTTTCGGCAGCCTGCAGGTGCTGCAAGGGATCGATCTCGACGTTCACCCCGGCGAACTGGTCAGCCTCGTCGGTCCGAATGGCGCAGGCAAGACGACGCTGATGCGCTGCCTGAGCGACGGCACCGACGCCACGACCGGAACCGTCATCATCGCCGGCCAAGACATCAGCGGCATGACACCGGATGAGATCGTCGCGCTCGGCG
>NZ_RZSW01000525.1:0-4397 GCF_003997375.1 Mesorhizobium sp. M5C.F.Ca.IN.020.29.1.1
GTGCAGTGCGGGATCAATTAATGCTGCATGGCGGCCAGAAAATGCTGCGCAGCAATGGGCGGGCTGTTTCCACCACGAGGCGCAACCTGTTTGCAGCGCATGGCCAGCGTGCCCATTTCCGGTTTGACTTGGACCATTGAAAGGGCAAGAAAAGCCCTGACGATACGATACCTCGAAGTCTGGAGAAGAACATGTCCGCTGTCATCGTTGTCGCCAGTGCGGCGCGCACGCCCGTCGGTTCCTTCAACGGCGCCTTTGCCGCCACCCCGGCGCATGAGCTTGGTGCCGTTGTCATCAAGGAACTGCTGTCTCGTGCCGGCGTCGAGCCGGCGGAGGTCGACGAGGTCATCCTCGGCCAGGTGCTGACCGCGGCTCAGGGCCAGAACCCCGCCCGCCAGGCATCTATCAATGCCGGCCTGCCAAAGGAAACCACCGCCTGGGGCCTCAATCAGGTTTGCGGCTCAGGTCTGCGCGCTATTGCTCTCGGTATGCAGCAGATCGCCACCGGCGATGCCAAGGTGATCGTCGCCGGCGGGCAGGAATCGATGTCGCTGGCCCCGCACGCTCAACACCTGCGTGCCGGCGTCAAGATGGGCGACTACAAGATGATCGACACCATGATCAAGGACGGGCTGTGGGATGCCTTCAATGGCTACCACATGGGCAACACGGCCGAAAACGTCGCACGCCAGTTCCAGATTACCCGCGAGGACCAGGACCGGCTCGCATTGGCCTCCCAGAACAAGGCAGAGGCCGCGCAGAAGGCCGGCAAATTCAAGGACGAGATCGTGGCTTTCACCGTCAAGGGCAAGAAGGGCGACACCATTGTCGACCAAGACGAATACATCCGCCACGGCGCCACGATCGACGCCATGACCAAGCTAAGACCGGCCTTCGATAAGGAGGGCACCGTGACCGCCGCCAATGCCTCCGGCATCAATGACGGCGCCGCCGCCGTGCTGCTGATGACCGAAGCGGAAGCCGAAAGGCGCGGCATCACGCCGCTGGCGCGCATCGTGTCCTGGGCGACCGCTGGCGTCGATCCGCAGATCATGGGCACCGGGCCTATTCCCGCCTCGCGCAAGGCGCTGGCCAAGGCCGGCTGGTCGGTCGGCGATCTCGACCTGGTCGAGGCCAACGAAGCCTTCGCCGCGCAGGCCTGCGCCGTCAACAAGGACATGGGCTGGGATCCGTCCATCGTCAATGTCAATGGCGGCGCCATCGCCATCGGCCACCCGATCGGCGCCTCCGGTGCCCGAATCTTCAACACGCTGGTCTACGAGATGCGCCGCAGAAGTGCCAGGAAAGGCCTTGCCACGCTGTGCATCGGCGGCGGCATGGGCGTTGCCATGTGCGTGGAAGCGCTGTGAAGTCATATGCGAAGCGTCGTGAAGACAAGGTGAGCGAGCCGTGAAATAGTCGGTGGCGAACGGGGCTCAATCGCCGTTAGAGCGTTCCCGGTTTCGTCGCCCGCCGTTCATGAAGGAAAAAAGGGAGGACATCATGACAAAGATAGCACTCGTCACCGGTGGGTCGCGCGGTATTGGCGCCGCGATTTCGATCGGCCTGAAAACCGCCGGCTACAAGGTTGCCGCGAACTACGCCGGCAATGACGAAGCGGCGCAGAAATTCAAGGCAGAGACCGGCATCCCGGTCTACAAATGGTCCGTCGCCGACTACGATGCTTGCGCTGCCGGCATCAAGCAGGTCGAGGCCGATCTCGGTCCGGTTTCCGTGCTGGTCAACAATGCCGGCATCACCCGCGACGCCATGTTCCACAAGATGACGCGCGAGCAGTGGAAAGAGGTCGTCGACACCAATCTTTCCGGCGTCTTCAACATGACGCACCCGCTGTGGGGCGGCATGCGCGACCGCAAGTTCGGCCGCGTCATCACCATCTCCTCAATCAATGGCCAGAAGGGCCAGACCGGCCAGGTCAATTATTCGGCCTCGAAGGCCGGCGATATCGGCTTCACCAAAGCGCTCGCCCAGGAAGGGGCGCGGGCCGGCATCACCGTCAATGTCATCTGCCCCGGCTATATCGCTACCGAGATGGTCAGGGCGATGGATGAGAAGGTGCTCAACGAGCGCGTCATCCCGCAAATCCCGGTCGGCCGCCTCGGCGAGCCGGAAGAGATCGCACGCTGCGTCGTTTTCCTCGCTTCCGACGATGCCGGCTTCATCACCGGCTCGACCCTAACCGCCAATGGCGGCCAGTATATCACCTGAGGCGTCGGCCCTCGCTGGCAGCTGATGTACCGGGCCGACGCCCAATCGGCAAGACCGAGGCTGGGAGCCGCACAATCGCCGCTGTCAGGCGACAAGCTTCAGCCCTGGTTCGGCTGCAGGCTTGGTCTGGGGGATCGGCTCGCGCGAAGGTGCCGGCAGGCGGGCAAGCGGCGCCCGGCTGAGGCCTGACAGTTTCAAGGCGATACGACGCTTCAGGAATGGATTGAGGTTCAGCATCGAAAGCACGAGGTTGCGGACGAACCGCTTCACCGAACTGCGGGTAAGCGCCATGTCGGTCATCGTGCCCGCCAGTTCAAGCACCTCTTCGGCCGCCGGGCGTCGCAGCGTTTCGTAAAGGTCGAGCTCGGCTTCCGGGCGCACGCCGTTCACCACGTCGCCAAGCAACTGGCCAAGCACGACCGCGTCGATGATGCCGGTGTTCATGCCCTGCCCTCCCGCCGGGCTGTGCACGTGCGCGGCATCACCCATGAGGAACAACCGGTCCTTGCGGTACGAGCGGACCAGGCGGTGATGCACACGAAAACGCGAGCTCCACGACAGATCGAGCACCCGGGTTCTTTTCTCGGTCGGTCCGCGGCTGTCGAGCAGCGCCTGGATTTCGGCGATCTCGGGCTTTTCCGGCGCGTCATCCATTGTTGCGACGACCCGGTACGATCCGTCCGGGAGCGGCGCCACCACCACCAGCCCGGCCGGTGCAAAGAACAGCGACACTTCGGTCGGCCCAACCGGCCAGTCGAGACGAACATCGGCGAGCACGAACGAAGCGTCATAGGCCGCGCCGTCGAACTCGATGCCGGTCGACCTGCGCACCAGGCTGTGCATGCCGTCGGCACCAACGACGTAGCGTGCCGATATCAGTTTCTCGCGGCCGTTCTCGATCACCGTCACGCGTGCGCCGTCAGCGTCCTGAACGACCGCCGTGGCCTCGACCGTGCGATGAATCACGCCGCCCAGGGCTGCGATCCGCTCGGCGAACACCTGCTCGGTCAGATTCTGAGGCAGCATCATCAGATAGGGATGCCTTGACGGAAGCTTGCTGAAATCGAGCTTGAGCAGCGCCCGATCGCGGTCGCGGATGGCGAAATTCTGCAGCTTCAGGGCAAGTTCGCTCAGCCGCTGCGTGACGCCGAGCGGCTGCAGCGTTTCCAGCGTCTGCGCGTGGATGACGCCAGCCCGCGACGTCTGAAGCTGCTGCGCCAGCCTGTCGATCAAAACATGATCGACACCGGCCTGGTGCAGCACGATGGACAGCGCCATGCCGGTCGGCCCGGCGCCGATTATCAGGACTTCCGTAGTGTCGGGCAACATTTCTCTCTCCATTTGTCAACGATCGTTGACTTTCTAGTTGAATCCATTGCATTTGTCAACGGCCGTTGGCATATGAATTTCATGACCGAGAATCAGCCGAAGAAACCCAGCAAGTCGGACCGCACGCGCGCCCAAATTCTCGAGGCCGCGAGGCTCCTGTTCGCCGAGCACGGCTATGACGGCACCTCCATCCGCGACGTCGCGGCGCATGCCTCGATCGATCCGGCCATGGTGATCCGCTATTTCCGCAGCAAGGACGAACTGTTTGCCAGGGCGGCGGTCGTCGACCTGCAATTGCCGGCGCTGCGGGTGATCGATCGAAACGCCATCGGTCAAACGCTGGTCAGGCGTTTTCTCGAAATCTGGGAAGGCCCGGCCAGCGGTCCCGGCATGGCAATTCTGCTGCGTTCGGCGACGTCGAACGAATTCGCCGCGGAAAAATTGCGCGACGTATTTGGCAACCAGGTGAGGCCGGTGGTTGCGGCGGTCTCTGACCCCGCCGATGCGGGTCGACGGGCCGGGCTCGTTTCGAGCCAGCTGCTGGGTCTGGCGATGTGCCGGTACCTGCTGCGGCTTCCGCCAGTCGTCGCCCTGTCCCACGACGAAATTATCCAGAAAGTCGGCCCTACTTTGCAGCGCTATGCCGTGGGAGAGGACGGGTCTTGACCAATCCGTTCTGCATTGCTGGCACACTGGTCCTCGTGCAGCGACTGCGCCGACCGATGGACGCGACGCCGACCTTGTGCCGAAGCGGCACGCAAAAGTTAACGGCGGCCGCACAGCCTGTGCAAAACCCTGTTCGCCGCCTGTGGATACTCGGTGGAAAACCTGTTCACGAC
>NZ_RZSW01000526.1:0-4392 GCF_003997375.1 Mesorhizobium sp. M5C.F.Ca.IN.020.29.1.1
GTCATAGACCAGCGTATCTGCCGCCAGCAGCATTTGCGAGCCGGCGGGCACGTCGGCTGCCATGTCGCTGATATCCTGGGCAAAAGCCGGGATGCTCGGGACGACACAAGCGAGCAGGCATGCCAAGGCGCTTGCCCCATAGAGGCGCGCCAAACCGGCCTGCCTATGGATGCGCAAAACCGCCCCCCTCACTAGCCGTCTTCCTTGTACAGCAAGAAAGTCACCCCGAAGAACATAGCCACGACAACCGGAACCCATGCAGCCACGACTGTGGGTACGAATCCCGCCACGCCGAATGCCTTGACCAGCACCGTCACGACATAAAGCAGAAACCCGGCCAGGACGCCACCCAGAATCATCGTCCCGGATTGTCCCATCCTCGCAAATCGCATCGACACCGTTGCGGCGATCAGCGTCATTGCGACGAGAAGGAACGGCAGCGCCACCAGCGAATCGAACTGCATGGCAAAGGCATTTGCCTTGAGGCCGAAGGAGCGGGCAACCTCGATCTTGCCGGGCAGATCGTAGAAAGGGATGGTTTCCGGGCGCGCCAGCCGCTCTTGCACGAATTCGGGCTTGAGATTGGTCGGCACCCTGTCGCTTGCCGCCGATTGGATATTGCCGTCCCGGAAAACCTTGACGTCCTGCAGTTCCCAGTAGCCATTCCGCAAAAAGGCGTGCGCCGCGTCCTTGCGTTCGACGATGTCGCCTTGCGGGTTGAGGACGAAGAAGACGGCATCGGCCATCTCCAGGCCCTGATTGAGAATGGCGCGCGCGCCGATGATGGTATCGCCGGAACTGGTCTTCTGCCGGATCCAGGGCTCGGCGTCGGCCGAGACGGTGTTCGACTTGCCGGAGCGGAGCTGGGTTTCGATTTTTTCGGACCAGGAAAACGCATGCGCGGCTATCGGATTGATGACGCCGACCGACAACACCCCGAACAGCAGCGCCCCGATGCAGCACGGCAGCAGGAATTGCCAGGCGGACACGCCGGCGGAACGCGCGATGACCAGTTCATACCTGCGATTGAGCGAGACCAGTGTCGCCATCGCCGAGAACAGGCCGACGAACGGCACCGTCTGCAGCATGATCATCGGGATCCGCAACCCTGAAATGGCGAACGCCGTGCCGTAGGTGAAACCCGGCAAGCCGGTCGTGCGGCCGGAAAGTTCGGTGAAGTCGATCAGGAACACAAGCGCCAGCAGGCCGATGAAGAACCAGATGGTGATCGTCACGTAGCGGAAGAAGAAGTATCTACCCAGAGTCCAGCCCATTAGCGTATCCAGCCCATTAGCCGGCCCCTTGGCCAGAAGCGCCGCGCCTGGCGAAGCGGAGCTTCAGGGCGCTCCAGCCGTCACTGAAGCGGCCGGCGAAATTCGTCATCCAGTCGGCCCAGGCGACCGGCAGTTCCATGGTCCGGTTGGAGACGATGAACCATGTCGCGACCACGGACGCCACGATAGGAACGCCGTAGACCATATAGGCGTATTGCGGAACGTTGTCGGCCTTGCCGGCGGCAAAGAAACCGAGCCAGCGCACGAAAAGCGCAATCGCGATCGACGTGATCAGCGGATGAATGCGCGCCTCGCGATGGGAACGCGCGTCTCCCGCGACCGCAAGCGCGATCAGCGCGAAGACGAGTGAATAGGACCATTCGGAAAAACGCTGGTTGAGTTCGGCCAGGTACTTGTTCGGCTTTTTCTGGAACACCTTGTCGTTCGGACTGGGATTGAGCAGGTACTGGGTCGTCCGGTCCTTCGGCAAAAGCAATACGTCCGATGAGGCCGACATGAAGGCGGACAGGTCGAAGGCATAGGAGGTGAACCGGATGACCGAAAGATCGCCGGCCAGCGTTTCGCGATGGATGACGCCGTCATTCATCATCAGCACTTTCTCGTCGCCGTTTTCGATGATGGCGCCGGTCTTGGCATAGTAGATGAGGTTGGCGCCTTCTTCGCGCGAATCGGCGACGAAGATGCCGCCGAGACGGTTGTCCGGAAGCCGCTCGCCAATCTGCAGGAACAGGCCGTCGTCGATCTTGCGGAAGGTGCCTTCCTGGATGATCAGCGACAACAGATCGGCGCGCGACGACGCCACCAGCTCGCGATTTTTCTGTCGTGCATAGGGATCGACGCCGTTGTCGACGGCAAACGAAAAGACGCTGGCCGCCAGCGCCAGGAACATGATCGGCCTGACGATGGTCCAGCGCGAAGCGCCCGCTGCGTTCAAGACGGCAAGCTCAGAATCGGAATTCATCGCGCTCAGTGTCTGAGCGACCGCGACCACCAGGGCGAAAGGCACGACGATCGGGACGATCGACGGAATGATGAGCGCAGCGACCTCGAAGAAGGTCAGCACCGACTGCCCGCTGTCGGTGACGAGGTCGATGCGGGCGAGCACCTGCGTCGTCCACACGATCGCCAGCGTCCAGATGAGCGCTGCCAAGAAGACCGCCAACGCACGACGCATGATGTAGCGTTCAACGACCTTCATGAAGGCTTTTCTCGATTTTGCCGAACGGCATCATGCCTCCAGACAAGGTAGTCGCCCGGCGACGCCTGTACAACCGGTCCGTTGGCGGTTCGATCTGGTTTCCGTCCCACATCGATATTTCCGGTGGGCCGAAGTGTCGGCGGCAATGGATAAGAAAGGGCGAACATCAATGGTTAACAACACGTTGCGGCAGGAAAGCGGGGCCGTGCCGCGACGAATCGCCATCGATTCCATCCGCCATATGGGATCGGATTCCGGCAAAGTCTTGCCAAATGCCGGAAAACGACCAAATGTCGCGCCGATCACCGGTTATGGCCGCCGTGGCTGCGACAGGTAGAGGCATGGAAGCAGAAGTAACAGAATTGCGCAGCCAAACCGGCCAGATTTTTCACGGTGCGTCGTGATCGGCGCCGGCGCAGCGGGGCTGGCCGCCGCCCATGCGCTGATAAAGGCCGGCGTACCGATACTTGTCCTGGAAAAGGAAAGCCGGCTTGCCGAACTCTGGTATCGGCGGCACGAACGGTTGCATCTCAACTCGTATCGCGATCTCTCGACACCGCCTGGCGTCGACTATCCCGCAGGCACACCCGCTTTTCCCCACAAAAACGCCGTCGTCCGCCATCTGAACGAGTTCAGCCAGGCGCATGGTCTGCCGGTCCGGCTTGGCGTCGCCGTCGAGGAGATCGCGTTCAACGGCGATTACTGGACCGGTAAGACCAGTGCCGGGCGAGGCCGATTCGAATTTGCCCGGCCTGTGGTTTACCGGCTTGCGGCCAGGCATTCGCGGTTGCTTCGCCAATGCCCGAATTCAGGCCAACGCAATTACGCAGCAGATCGTCAGGCAGGGGCGATGATTCAAAATTGGGGTGGTGCTTCCGGTCGGAAACAGCCAAATAGCTAGTTTCATCAAGGCACTCTCCCAAAAACCCAACGCCGTTCCCGAAAGCAGGACATGATGACTTCGAGACCTTCGATCGCCTTCGCCAAATTCGCAGCGCCTAAAAAGGGCAGTGTCTTCGTGCTGGCGGCCAACGATGGCGGTCTCGGCGACGCGGCAAAGGCTTGCGATCCGGCAAAGACGCTGGAGCGGGCGTTCCCGGTGGCCGACTTTTCCGGCAAATTTGCCGGCCTGGTCGAAGTGCTGGCACCCGAGGGCACATCGCTCGACCGGCTGGTGGCGGTCGGCGCCGGCAAGGTCTCGGGGCTCGACGATCATGCCTGGCTCAAGCTTGGCGGTACGATCACTACATCCTTTCGCAAGGCGACGGAGGTGGCCGTCGTGCTCGACCTGCCCGGTGCTGACGTCGGCGGCAGACAAGCGGCACAGCTTGCCGCTGGCATTCTTCTGCGCAGCTATGCTTTCGACAAGTACAAGACGAAAAAGGACAATGGCGACAGCCAGCGCGACGGCAAGGCGACCGAGCCTAAAAAGCCGGTCAAGGTGACCATCCACACCACCGATCCGGCGGCGGCGAAAAAGGCCTTTGCCGACGAGGTGGCGGTGATCGACGGGGTGCTCCTGGCGCGCGATCTGGTCAACGAACCGGCCAATGTACTCGGGCCGGTGGAATTCGCCGCCCGCGTCAACGAACTGGAAGCGCTCGGCGTCACGGTCGAGATCCTGGTCGAGAAGGAGATGAAGAAGCTCGGCATGGGCGCGCTGCTCGGCGTCGCGCAAGGCTCGCCGCGTGGAGCCCGCCTGGCCATCATGCGATGGAACGGCGGCAAGGCCAAGGACAGCCCGATTGCTTTCGTCGGCAAGGGCGTCACCTTCGACACCGGCGGCAATTCGATAAAGACGGCCTCCGGAATGGAGGACATGAAGGGCGATATGGGCGGCGCTGCCGCGGTCACCGGGCTGATGCACGCGCTGGCCGCCCGCAAGGCCAAGGCCAATGT
>NZ_RZSW01000527.1:0-4389 GCF_003997375.1 Mesorhizobium sp. M5C.F.Ca.IN.020.29.1.1
GAACCACCGTCCGTCGGGAAAGGCGCTGGCAAAGCAATTGGCGACCGGCGCAAATTCCAGCCCATGGCTTTTCAATTCATTTGCATATTTCTTGTGAAAGGCCGAGCCGGCGAACAGGCTCAGATTCATCGCGCCGAAATCGTGCCGGAAGCCGGGAAGCGTGAATTCGCGGCTCTGGACAGCGCCGCCGATAGTTTTGCTGCGCTCAAAAATCCCGGTGTTCCAACCTTTGAGCGCCAGATGCGCGGCGCATGCCAAACTGTTGTGGCCTGCCCCGACGAATATGGCGTCAAACTCGCTCACACCCCACCCAACCCATTTCCTTTATGCTTAAAGATAATTGCAGATGCATATGTTTTAGTCTAGTAGGATATTAAGGGCCGCGAAGAGCCTTGATCATCACCGAGAAAGAGGGAATAGAGACCATGGACACGCAACAACTCCTCGGCGAGGTCGCCGGCCAGCTTCTTTCAGGCACCATCCAGGTGGTCGACCTGACGGCGCCGCTCGGGCCCAACACGCCGCTGATCAAGCTGCCGCCGGAGCTGGCGGTGGACACGCCGAAGGTCGAGATCCACGCCATCTCCCACTATGACAAGAACGGTCCGTGGTGGGCATGGAACTGGCTGAAGCTCGGCGAACACTCGGGCACGCATTTCGACGCGCCGCAGCACTGGATTACCGGCAAGGATTATCCGGACGGTGCCACCGACACCATTCCGGTTCAGAATTTCGTCGGCCCGGTCAATGTCATCGACTGCTCGAAGCAAGCCGCCGCCGACAACGATTTCCTCCTCACAGTCGACCACATCAAGGCGTGGGAAGCCGAGCACGGCCCGATTAACGCCGGCGAATGGGTGGTGATGCGCACCGACTGGTATAAGCGCAACGGCTCGGAAGCCGAATTCCTCAACGCCGACGAGACCGGACCGCACACGCCCGGACCGACGGCCGAGGCCATCCAGTACCTGATCAGCAAAGACATCAAGGGCTGGGGCAGCGAGACGATCGGCACGGATGCTGGCAAAGCAGGGGGAATGGAGCCGCCATTCCCGGCGCACAGCCTGATGCACAACGCGAACCGCTACGGCCTCGCCAGCTTGTGCAATCTCGATCGGCTGCCGCCGAAAGGCGCGATCCTGATCGCCGCACCGCTCAAAATCGAGCACGGCACCGGAAGCCCGATCCGCGCACTGGCGCTGGTGCCAAGGCATTAGGACGAGGTGGCGGTCTTCGGGAGAAGATCATGCTTGTAGGCAATGCTGTAGTGACGGATTTGGAGCGGCAGCCTTGTAGCGCTGTCGCTCTACGGCGCCCCCCTCTGTCCTGCCGGACTGTCCGGCAGGACAGAGGGGGGCGCGAAGGAACGCCAACCCGCGCAATTGACTCCAACCTCCCGAGGACGAGGAGCAATCGCAGATGAACGCGCCCGATCACATCATCGTCGGCAGCGGCATCAACGCGCTGGTCTGCGCGGCGATGCTTGGCGGCAAGGGGGCAAAGGTGCTGGTGCTCGAGCGCAACGACCGCATCGGCGGTTGCATGCGCACCGAGGAGATCACCGCGCCCGGCTTCATCCACGACGTGATGGCGACGACCTTCGTACTGTTCATCACCTCGCCTGCCTATGCGGCGCTGGGCAAGGATCTGGCGCGGCACGGCCTGGAGTTCTGCAACACCGGCACGCCCACCGGCGTGCTGCGGCCGGACGGCAGCTATGCCATCCTGCGCACCGATCGGCCCGCCAATGTCGCGGCTGCCAATGCGCTTGCCGCAGGCGATGGCGACCGGCACGGCAGCGACGTCGGCGAGATCGAGCGCAATGCCGGCCTGCTGTTCGGGCTGCTCGGCGGCAGCCTGTGGTCTTACCCCACGACCAGGCTGCTGGCGGGCGAAGCCTGGCGGCGCGGGCCGCGCGGCCTTGCCGCCTTTCTCGGCGATGCGCTGGTGCCGGCGCGCGGCTGGCTGGAGAACACTTACCAGTCGGAGATCACCCGGGCGCTGTGGGCGCCCTGGGTGCTGCATGCCGGCCTTGGGCCTGAAGACGCGTTCTCCGGCCAGATCGCCAGGGTTATCGCCTTTGCGCTGGAAGCTGCCGGCGCGCCGATCGTCAAGGGCGGCGCTGGGAATCTGCTGTCCGCCTTCGAAGCGCTGATCAAGGAGCGCGGCGGCGTGATCCGGACTGAAGGGGACGTTGCCTCCATCATCCAGAGCGGAGGCCGAGCCACCGGCGTACGGCTGGCTTCGGGCGAAACGGTCACCGCGAAGGAGAGCGTGATCTGCTCGGTCACGCCGACCCATCTCTACGGGCGGCTGCTCGGCGACGCGGCTCCGAAAGCCGACCTCGAGGCGGCGCAGAAATACCGCTACGGCAAGGGCAATTTCCAAATACACTATGCCCTGGACAAGCCGCCCGCATGGCGCGGCGAGGGCCTGGCAAAGGTCGCGCTGCTGCATCTGACACCGGGGCTCGACGGCGTGTCGAAAGCCTGCAACGAGGCCACGCGCGGCATGCTGCCGGAGGTGCCGACCATCTGCGTCGGCCAGCCGCATGCGCTCGATCCTTCGCGCTGTCCGGAAGGCAAGGCGATCCTGTGGCTGCAACTGCCCGAGGCGCCACGCCATATCAGGGGCGATGCCGCCGGCAAACTGCAGACACCGGCCGACGGCCGCTGGACCGACGCGCTGCGCGAGGCCTACGCGGACCGTGCCGAAGCGATCCTCGCCAGCCATATCGACGGGTTCAAGGACAGCGTCATTGCACGCCGCGCCTATTCGCCGGCCGATCTGGAAGCGATCAACGTCAATTTGGTCGGCGGCGATCCCTATGGCGGCTCATCGACCATCGACCAGTCGTTCCTATGGCGGCCGTTCAAGACGAGCCGCAATCACGACACCGGGATCAAGGGCCTCTACCACATCGGAGCCTCGACCCATCCCGGCGCCGGGCTTGGCGGCGGTTCCGGCTTTCTGCTGGCGGGGAGGCTGTGATGGAACAGAAGGTTGAAAAGCGCCAGCGCATCTCGACACTGGGCCAGATCGGACTGCAGCAATTCGCGCCCTATCTGATGAACCGCATCATGGGCCGCTACAACGCCACCTTGCGCGACGATTTTCGCAAGCAGGGCCTGACCATCCCGCAGGTGCGCACACTCGCCGTGCTGTCGGTGGCCGACGGCGTCACCGTCAACGATCTCTCGGTCTACACGGTCATCGAACAATCCACGTTGAGCCGGACGCTCGACACGCTGGAAGGGCAAGGATTTGTGCGGCGGGAGCAGGGAGTCACCGACAGCCGCATCCGCCATGTATTCCTGACCGACGACGGCCGCGCCGAGTTCGGCCGCGCCTGGCCGGCCATGCATGATGCGTTCGAGGCGATGTTCGATGACATCGATGATGTTGAATATGCCGCCCTGATCGCGACGCTGCAGAAGATGCTGAAGAACATTCGCAAGCACGACATCTAGACGTACGCCGCCGCCGGATATCGGCGGCAACGGAAGGAGGCTGACATGGCTGAACGGTCTTTTGCCAAGGAAGTCGAAAAGCTCAGGCTCGGCGCCGGAGAGGAGTTTTCCGGCGAGGGCATTCTCGCCATCACCAAGGCGCTGCTGCAATGCGGCGTCGGCTATGTCGGCGGCTATCAGGGCGCGCCGATCAGCCATCTGATGGATGTGCTGGCCGATGCGCAGGATATTCTGGGCGAGCTCGGCGTGCATTTCGAGGCCAGCGCCTCGGAAGCCACCGCCACCGCCATGCTGGCCGCATCTGTGCATTATCCGATCCGCGGTGCGGCGACCTTCAAGTCGACCGTCGGCACCAATGTCGCGTCGGACGCGCTCGCCAACCTCGCCTCGGGCGGCGTCACCGGCGGCGCGCTGATCATTGTCGGTGAGGATTATGGCGAGGGCTCCTCGATCATGCAGGAGCGCAGCCACGCCTTCGCCATGAAGAGCCAGGTCTGGCTGCTCGACCCGCGGCCGAACCTGCCCTCGATCGTCAAGGCGGTGGAGGACGGCTTCGAGCTTTCCGAGGTTTCCAACACGCCTGTCATGCTGCAGGTCCGCATCCGCTGCTGCCATGTCCATGGCCGTTTCATCGCCAAGGACAACAAGCGGCCGACCATGACGGTGGCCGATGCGCTCGACGCGCCGCGCCGCGACACCGGCCGCATCGTGCTGCCGCCCGCCTCTTTCCTGCACGAGAAGGAAAAGGTGCAGAAACGCTGGCCGGCGGCGGTGGATTTCATCCGCAAAAACAAGATCAACGAGTTCTTCGGTCCGGAGCACGGCTCGGTCGGCATCGTCATGCAGGGCGGCATGTACAATTCGGTCGTCCGGGCGCTGCAGCGGCTAAGCCTTGCCGACACCTATGGTGTGACAGACG
>NZ_RZSW01000528.1:0-4386 GCF_003997375.1 Mesorhizobium sp. M5C.F.Ca.IN.020.29.1.1
GTGCGTGCCACACCAAGCAGACACGCCATTACGAACCGGTGACCACGTACCTGCGCTCACTGCACGCTGAAATAGCTACCGTCGCCAGTCTTGTCGGAGGTAAGGGCCGTGTGGGTGCCGTCCATTTCGGCGGTGGCTCGCCGACGATGCTCAAACCCGAGGATATGGTGGCGCTGGGAACTGTCCTGCGCAACAGTTTCGAGTTTCTTCCCGGCGCCAAGATCAGTGTCGAAATCGAACCCAACGATATGGACGATGCTCGCCTGGATGCACTCGCCGAAATCGGCATGACGCGGGCGAGCCTCGGCGTCCAGGACTTCGATCTTAAGGTGCAGAAGGCGATCAACCGCGAGCAGAGCTTTCTGCAGACCAAAGCGGTAGTCGAGGGCGTTCGTTCGCGCGGCGTCGAATCTGTTAATCTCGACCTGCTTTACGGCCTGCCGCACCAGACGAGGGAGAGCGTTTCCTCTACGGTTTCGCAGGCACTGACTCTGGAGCCGGACAGGATGGCGCTTTTCGGCTATGCGCATGTGCCCTGGTTCAAGAAGCACCAGACGATGATCGACGAAGCGTGGCTGCCGAATTCGGTCGAACGCTTCGCTCAATCGCAAATTGCTGCTGGCCTTATGCTGAAGGCTGGGTATCAAGCCGTGGGGTTCGATCATTTCGCCAGATCCGGTGATGCGCTGGCCGTTGCGGCACGGACCGGAACCTTGCACCGGAACTTCCAGGGCTATACCGAGGATCGCTGTGAGACATTGATCGGGCTTGGTCCTTCATCGATCAGCCAGTTCCGCCAGGGCTATGCACAGAACATGCCGGCGACCGCCGAATACGGACGCATGGTGGAGCAGGGAGGTCTGGCTGCTGTGCGCGGCATCGAGTTGTCGGAAGATGACCGCGTGCGCGGCTGGATTATCGAGAGGCTGATGTGCGATTTCGCCTTCTCGGCGATCGATCTGGTCGAACGCTTCGGCGAAATCGGCCAGAAGCTTCTGCTCCAGGCGAGTTCCGTCGCCCTTCGTGATCCTGCTCGGTTGTTGGAACTGAATGGCGACAGTTTCGTAGTGCCGGTGGAAAATCGTCCCTTTGTTCGCAGTATAGCGGCCAGGTTCGACAAATATTTCGAAACCGGTAAAGCCAAGCATTCGGTGGCAGTCTGAGCACCGGCCTGATCAGAAATGCTCCCCGGTCTTGAATGGGCCGATTCGGGTGCCAGCGGCGATCAGATAGGCGGTCGACCAGCCAATGAGCAGAAACCCGTTCACCCCCTCGAGCGCCGCCAGCACGCGCCACCCGTGAGCGGGTACTACATCGCCATAGCCGACCGTCGAAAATGTAATGGTCGAGAAATACAGTGCGGTTTCGAAGTCGGCAAAGATATCGAGCAATCGGTAGAGCCCTGCCCATAGCCAAACCTCAGAGGTTATGATGGCAAACAGCCCCATCACTACACTGATCATCGCGACTATACGGCTGCGGCGACCGTGCATGCGAAACCGTGCGACCAGATGCCCCATCGCATGGGTAACGGCGATCAGACCGAAGGTGTGAATCAGGACCGTCATGCTTATGACGATCGTGCCGACGAAAAGATTGATGGCCATGCGACGAAATTAGGAATTTCTCGGGGTGCGTTCCTTGCGAGAAATCAAAACCGGCCGAGTTCGCCGAGGCCAGCCTGTTCGCCACAGACGGTTAGGGCGGGAGCGAGACGAAAGAACAAGAGGAAACAGGCCGATGCACCCTCATCACGGTTGAACGGCGCAGATCGTCGACCGCGTCAGGAACCGCTTCTCCCGCCCGTTGTCCAGCGAGAACATGCCGCCGCGGCCAGGCACCACGTCGATAATGAGATCGGTGTGCTTCCAGGCCTCGAATTGCGACCCACCGATGTAGAACGGCGTTTCGCCGATGTGGCCGAGCAGCACATCATGGTCGCCGACGATGAAGCCGGCACGCGAATAGCACATCGGCGAAGACCCGTCGCAGCAGCCGCCGGATTGATGGAACAGCACCGGACCGTGCTCGGCAACGATCTCCGCAATCAATTCAAGCGCTGCCGGTGTTGCCGTGACCTTCGCATGCATGCTTTTTTCGATTTCCAGCTTGGGCGCGGCCCCCTGCGGAGCCGCGCCTGTGAGCCAAAGAGGTGATCAGAAGAAGCCGAGCTTCTTTGGGCTATAGCTGACCAGCATGTTCTTGGTCTGCTGATAGTGGTCGAGCATCATCTTGTGCGTCTCGCGGCCGATGCCGGACTGCTTGTAGCCGCCGAAAGCTGCATGTGCGGGATAGGCGTGGTAGCAGTTGGTCCAGACTCGGCCGGCCTGGATGGCGCGGCCGAAGCGATAGGCGCGGTTGGCATCTCGCGTCCAGACGCCGGCGCCGAGGCCGTAGAGCGTATCGTTAGCTATCGCCAGCGCTTCGTCGTCGTCCTTGAACGTCGTGACCGAAACCACCGGCCCGAAGATCTCTTCCTGGAAGATGCGCATCTTGTTGTGGCCCTTGAACACCGTCGGCTTGACGTAGTAGCCGCCCGCAAGATCACCGGGCAGCACATTGCGGGCGCCGCCGGTCAGCACTTCCGCGCCTTCCTGGCGGCCGATGTCGATGTAGGACAGGATCTTTTCCAGCTGCTCGGACGAGGCCTGGGCACCGATCATCGTCGCCGGATCGAGCGGATCGCCCTGCACGATCGCCTCGACACGCTTGAGGGCGCGTTCCATGAAGCTGTCGTAGATCGATTCGTGGATGAGTGCGCGGCTCGGGCAGGTGCAGACCTCGCCCTGGTTCAGCGCGAACATGACGAAGCCTTCGATCGCCTTGTCGAAGAAATCGTCGTCCTCGGCGAGGACATCCTTGAAGAAGATGTTGGGCGACTTGCCGCCCAGTTCAAGCGTGACGGGGATCAGGTTCTGGCTGGCATATTGCATGATCAGCCGACCCGTCGTGGTCTCGCCGGTAAAGGCGATCTTGGCGATGCGCCGCGAGGACGCGAGCGGCTTGCCGGCCTCGAGGCCGAAGCCGTTGACGATGTTGAGAACGCCTGGCGGCAGCAGATCGCCGACAAGATCGGCCCAGAGCAAGATGGCGGCCGGGGTCTGCTCGGCAGGCTTCAGGACCACGCAGTTTCCGGCCGCAAGCGCGGGAGCAAGTTTCCAGCATGCCATCAGCAGCGGGAAGTTCCAGGGGATAATCTGGCCGACCACGCCGAGCGGCTCATGGAAATGATAGGCGACGGTATCGTCGTCGATCTGGGAAAGGCTGCCTTCCTGGCCACGCAAGGCGCCGGCGAAATAGCGGAAATGGTCAATGGCCAAAGGCAGGTCGGCCGCGGTCGTTTCGCGGATCGGCTTGCCGTTGTCCCAGGTTTCGGCGCGAGCGAGGAGATCGAGGTTTTCCTCCATGCGATCGGCGATGCGGTTGAGGATGAGCGAGCGCTCGGCCACGCTGGTGCGGCCCCAGGCGTCCTTGGCGGCGTGCGCCGCATCCAGAGCCGCCTCAATGTCCTGGACATCCGAGCGCGCCACTTCGCACAGCAGCTGGCCGTTCACCGGCGAGAAGTTCTCGAAGTAGCGGCCGGAGCGCGGCTCGGCCCATTTGCCGTCGATGAAATTACCGTAGCGCGTGTCGAAGGGCGCCTTGACCGAGCGTGAGAATTCAACCTTGTTCACGTGTCTTTCCTCCCAAAGCTGACGTCGCGGGATGCGACGCTTCGGAAGAGAGACTTGCGATTTCCGCCGTTATTGTCACCGTGCCGAGGACTGTGACCGGCCGGGATGTGGCGCAAAATTGCGACAGTCAGGCAGGGATTCGCAAATGTCAGTGAGAGCGATGGGCATCCAGGCGGTTGAGCTTGCGGTGTAGCGTCGCGCGGCTGATGCCAAGCGCCTGAGCAGCAGCCGAGACATTTCCGTCAGCGCGCGCGAGCGCCCGCTGGAGAACGCCGCGCTCGGCCCCGGCGAGAACTTCGGGGCCGCTCTCCGCCCAGCCGAGCAGGTCTGCAGCGGGCATCGGCTTGTCGAGACACTGTTGGGTAATTCCAAGCGCCAGGCGGGCCGACCGGGTCGCGCCGACCACAAGGTCGTCCACATCAACCGCGATCAGCGCGCCGGAGCCCTTGTCGGTCACCGGCGCCAAAAGAATTCGCGCCTTGGGAAATGCCATCCTGAAGTTCTCTGCCTCGATCCGACGCACAGCGTCGACCACGGCCACCGAGATAAGACTGGCGAAGGCCTCGGTCAGATCGGCCCGGCACGAGGAGACGTCAAGCGCGGCCACAAGATTCCCCTCATGATCGTAGATCGGAGCGGTGGTGCAGCTCAGCCCTGTGTTGCGCGTTTGAAAATGCTGGTCGCGGTGGATCGTCAGCGTGCGCTGTTCAAC
>NZ_RZSW01000529.1:0-4361 GCF_003997375.1 Mesorhizobium sp. M5C.F.Ca.IN.020.29.1.1
GGTCAGGGCGACATTGGTCATGCGCAAGTCCACTGCTTTTGATTTGAAGGGGGAATAGCAGGGAATGGTAACCTTTTGCCAACGAAACCGGCCGCCGTCGGCAATTTCTTGCGCATGCCCCCGGGGGACTGGAGAAGCTGGTTCAGCGTCGGCGGTTATCGAGGAGCGCAGCTAACAAATCGAGTGAAATTCTTAGACATTCCTTTATGCTTTGCTGCTTGAATAGGCAAATGGGATGGGGTGCCGGTACCTTCAGGCGTTTTTTCAGCTGTCCGCGACGAACCAGCGAGAGCGGCAACGTTGCTATTATTTTTGCCCTGTGTTTGCCGATTGTTGTCGGCGGAGCGGGGCTCGGTGTCGAGACTTCCTATTGGTATTACAGCAGCCTGAAGTTACAGGCGGTGGCGGATGCGGCAGCCTATGCTGGCGCTTTGGAAAAAGTTTCGGGATCCGACAAGCCAACGATTATCTCGGCCGCGACACTGTCGGCGATCACGAACGGCTGGGGACCATCGACAGGCACAATCGAGGTCTTCACGCCTCCATCGTCCGGACCGAATGTCGCAAAAAAGGCCGTTGAAGTAGTCGTCTATCAGACGCTCGATCGATTTTTCACATCGATATTCAGCCAAAGCGCGGTCGGCGCACAGGCCAGGGCTGTGGCTCTTATCACGGACGCGTCAAAAGCCTGCGTTCTGGCGCTCAATCCTTCCGCTTCGAGAGCGGCGCTCTTTTCCGGCAGTTCGAACCTCAAGCTGACCGGCTGCTCCGTCATGTCGGATTCAATCGCCGCGGACGCCCTCAAGCTTCAAGGGTCGGCATATCTGGAGGCCGATTGCCTGATATCGGCAGGCGGTGTTTCATTGAGCAACGTTGTAAAAACCGTTTGCGCGAACCCGCTTACCCAGGCGCTGCCCGCTGCGGATCCTTTTGCCGACTTGCCGGCGCCACCAGCCACGAACCCCTGTCAAAACGCCAATCAGTCGACCTTGCAACCTGGAACATACTGCAAGGGGCTCAGCTTGAGCGGCAGTGTAACGCTCTCGCCTGGGGTATATGTCGTTGAGGGGGGCGATTTCAAAGCAAGCGCGAACGCAAATATTTCCGGCGACGGAGTCATCATCTATCTGGCCGGCAGCTCCGGCGTCAGCATGAACGGTACGGCCACCGTCAAGCTTAGCGCACCGACGTCAGGCACCTATTCGGGTGTGCTGTTTTACGGCGACAGGGCAAACCTGGCGGGATCAAACTCGTTTAATGGCACGGCGGATTCGCTTTTGACCGGTGCTCTGTATTTTCCAACGCAGGGGGTTAAATATCTCGGCAATTTCTCGGGCCAAGGTGGTTGCACACAGGTCGTCGCCGATACGATAGAGTGGTCCGGCGCTACAAGCATCAAGCAGAATTGCACCAGCCTCGGGATGCGAGAGATTCCGGCGGCGCAATCCGTTCAGCTTGTCGAGTAACCGTCATGGAACGGCGGTCAGGTCGGTTTTTCCGCAACGATTCGGGTGTTGCTGCGGTGGAGTTTGCCCTGATTGTGCCGATCCTTTGCCTGGTGCTTTTCGGCATCATTGACGGCTGGTCTTTCGTATCAAGCTCGCTGTCGATGCGCGCAAGCGTCAAGACGGCGGCAAATCTTGTGATGGAGGGAGCAACCGACGACGCGGCCACCCAAGCCGTTGCCCTTTCGAGTTGGGAAAACCATCCCGAAGGCGCACAGGTTACACTGGGCCGGAAATACATGTGCGGAAGCTCCGTGGTCGATGCATCGAGCCTGTGCAACGGGGGGACGAAAGCTCCCTCGGTCTTCGTGGAAATAAAAGCGACGGCGACCTGGTCCCCGCCCTTCATTTTTGGCGCGTTTTCTCTTTCTCGCGACATCGGCCATCAAGAGGTGATCCGTGTCCGCTAAGCGGATCGCGAGAGCGTTCAGCCGTGATACATCAGGTGGGACTGGGCTGGAATTCGCGCTGATCGCACCTTTTCTGATAATGCTTCTGTTCGGTATTTTCGCATTCGGCTGGGCTCTGAATGTCATGTCCAGCGTTCGCTATACGCTGGAAACGTCCTCACGTGCGCTGCAATTGAAGAACTCGCTGACCGAGGCCGAAATAGAGGCCATAGCCACAGAAAAATTGCTGAGTTTGGGATTGAAAGATGTCGATGTGACGATAGCAATCGACCCTCCCAGCGGCGGCTTCCGCATGGCGCATCTCACGGCCAGATATGCTTTCGTGATCGAGTTCCCGTACTTCGACCAATATCCGATCAATTATGCGACAACTGTCACAGTTCCGTTGGTTGGATCGTGAGAGCGTCCAACAGCGCCTTTAGGCAACAGGCGGCGAGTGCCGATTGATTAACACCGCCGCAGGGGGATGGCGGCGATCGGTGGCGTGAGCGAACGGGTCGTCGTCGCTACAAAGACACTTTCTGGACAGGACAGCCATCACCGCGCTAGGCCGGACCAGGCTCGTCACGCTTGCGCAGTCATGCCGTCAGAGCGACGGCAAGCGGCCGGGCATAGGGCGGCATACGCAGCGGCAACTTGACAATGGCCCAGTCTTTCAAATTGTGTGAAATCACGATCAATAGAGAGTCGGCACAGACAGATGGGCGAGACAGATATGGCGTGGAGCGAAAGAAAGACCGGTTACGGCAAAGGCCACTATTTCAACCAAATGGGCCTTGCCCTGCTGGTGCTCGTCTTTCTCATCGCCCTGCCGCTCGCTTTCTTTCCCGAAGACATACGGAAGTTTTACCTCAGCGAAGGCGGTCCAATTGAAGTCTTCTCGGCCGCAGGCTACCTGATCGTCGTGGCAACGCTTGTCCGGGAAATGTCCTATCGAGACCTGCTCAAGCGGTGGTACCTTGTCGCCATCCTGATCGCGATGTGCCTGCGCGAGCTGGACTTTCATGCGCATTTCACCACCCACAACATCACCAAGACCACCCTCTATATCTCGCCTGACGTTCCGCTGTTGGAAAAGCTAATCGGCGCGACGGTCGTTATTGCCCTCGGCATTGCCTTCTATTTGCTCCTGAAGAACGGCTTCCGTAGCTTTGTGCACGGGCTTCGCCACGGCGAGGCGACTGCCGTGGCCATTGCCGCAGCTGTCGGCTGCGCCGTCCTTTCCAAGGTCATCGACGGGGCGCCATCAAATCTCACATTTCTCAGCATCCACCTCACCCGGATCTATACCTCCACAGTGTTCGAGGAAATCCTCGAATTGGGGATTCCGATCTTCCTAGCCATCGCGGCGTTCTCGGCCTTCCCGACGCAGGATGGTCTCACAAAGAGAGCCTCGGGACAGATCACGCCAAACAACCCAAGATCCGTCACCTAAACGCCGGATCCAAACGGACCAGAACTTCTCGAATGTGATGCTCTGGTCCGCTGCGGTGTTGCCTCTATTTGCTTGGGAAGCAGGTGAGGCAAAACATGTGGAATGTGGCGAAAGACGGCTGGACACTTCTTGAGGAGAGCATCCTCGGCTTCATCAATGACAATGCCTTGAGCCACGGGGCAGCGATGGCGTTTTATGCCACGACCTCGCTTGCACCGATCCTGCTCATCGTTGTCGCCATCGCTGGCATGGCCTTCGGAAACGATGCGGCACAGCTGGCGCTTTCGGCCCAGATGGCGGGCCTGATGGGTCCGCAGAGCGCCGAGCTTCTGCAAGCGACAATCGAGAACGCGTCGCACAAGGAGGCGGGAACTGTTGCCAGCATTTTGGGGCTCGTCACACTTTTGGTGACCGCATCCGGCGTGTTCGGCGAAATGCAGGTTGCCCTGAACGAGATCTGGAAAGTCAAACCGGGTGGCACATCGATTTCACGGCTCGTGCGGGCACGCGCTGCCAGCCTGGGTCTCGTCGCGGCGCTTGGCTTTCTGCTGCTGGTGTCCCTTGTCGTAAGCGCTGCAATTTCGGCGCTTGGAGATATCATCAACGCATATCTGCCCTTTGGCACCCTCATCCTGAGCGCAATCAACTGGATCGTTTCGTTTGCCCTGATCGCTCTGTTGTTTGCGGCAATCTACAAGGTCCTGCCCGACCGCGCGCTGCAATGGCGCGACGTTGGCGTCGGCGCGGTAGTAACGGCGTTTCTCTTCACGATCGGCAAGTCGCTGATCGGTTGGTATATCGGAACCAGCGCCGTCGCATCGTCATACGGGGCAGCCGGTGCGCTGCTCGTCGTGCTGCTGTGGGTCTTTTATTCGTCGGAGATCTTTCTGTTGGGCGCCGAATTTACACGAGCCTACTCGGTTCGATACGGCAGCCGATCCGATCTGGAGGCGACTATTGAAGCAAGTAAATCGCGAAATGATGCTGGCGACGCCGGCCAGGATCGAAAAG